>JASFEP010000172.1:0-8917 GCA_050124775.1 Candidatus Aminicenantota bacterium | reverse complement strand
CAAATTTATTGTTTTGGCCTCCAGGAAATAATATTTTTCTTGAGGGGCTGTATTTCTTCAAGATGTAAGGGAGGAAATAAGATGAAAAAACTAATCGTAAGCTTTTTGATTTGTCTTATTTTTATGGGAGGAGTTGCATTCGGGCAGGAAGATATAAAGGCCGCTGTTCTAAGATCATCTGGAAGTTTAATACCCTTCTACTGGGGGAATTTAAACAATAACTGGTCCCTTTTGGGCTCAACTAAGGTCGTTATTGATTATGCCTCTTTAGATAAGTTGGGGATCAGTTATGCCGACATTGCAGCGACACAAGCCCAAGTTCTGATTATTGATGATGCGAGATCGCCTACGATACTTTTTTCTCCTGAGGAGGTGGAGGCTATTATTCAGTATGTTGAAGAGGGACATGGATTGATTGTTACCGGTGGAACTATCCGCTCAGAAGAGAATTGGCCCTTTATTTCCTATTTAGGCTTTTCCCAAGATGCCCGTGGCCAAGTCTACTTTGCAGAAGCTCAAGAGGATACAATCGACATAATTGAACCAAATCATCCTTTATTCAAACATTTAGCTGCATATACTACAGCTTCAACAAAATTTTATTCAGGCAGCGATTGGGATGGTGATGGATATGATGGTCATCCTGGCGATTGGGAGACAGTTTTAATAGATCCAGATGCACAAATAGTCGGATACGTATGGAATCTAAATCATCTTACAGGCGAACAAGAATCGGGTCCTATAAGCTGCATTGAAAAATCAGAGTACCGCGGTGTCTTTGCAGGATTCACTCCTGCAAACTATTCACCCACCCTCAAAGATTATCGGTTCTTCTACAATATGATAGTTTGGGCAGGTGAACCCCCCGTGCCAGACATTATGGCAAATGGTTCAGATGGACCGATCACCATTACATCTCCGGATACACTAAGCATAACTGTTGACCTATACTCAGGAATTAATGAAGGAACCGAAGCGGATTGGTGGCTTGTGGCTCAAACACCTCTGGGTTGGTACTATTGCGATAAAACATTAGGTTGGCTCCCCGGCAGGGAAGTGACACTTCAGATACCTTTAAGGGACTTTTCATCCAGAGAAGTATTGAATATTTCAGGTTTGCCAGCGGGATCTTATACCTTCTACTTTGGCGTTGATTGGGTTCAGAACGGCTTGATTAACATGGGGCAGGCCTATTACGACAGGGTGGAAGTAATTATAAATCCATGATTCATTCAATTGGGGGGGGTAAAAATGAAAAAAAAGGTTTTTTTCTCTTTAGTGGCTATTTTCTTTTTCTTTTTTCTTGCTCGTGGCAGCTGGCTTCCCACTGACATAAGGCTAGATACAGGAGATACGCCGGGTGCGTATGAATCAAGATCACCTCAGATCAGCGTTAGCGGGAGTAATATTTATGTGGTGTGGCATGATCTAAGAAATGGCACATTTGACATTTATTTCAACAGATCGACGGATGAAGGTGCGACTTGGCAGCTCTCGGATACTCGACTTGACGTTGGGGATGCGCCAGGTGCTAATCATTCAATGAATCCTCAAATCAGCAGCAGTGAGGACAATGTTTATGTGGTTTGGGAGGACGATAGAAACACCAGTTATAGATCGGATATCTATTTTAACTATTCGACTAACGGTGGTACAACCTGGCAAACATCAGACATTCGGCTTGATTTTGGAGATTTGCCAGGAGCGAATAATTCATGGAGTCCTCAAATCAGTAGCAATGGGGACAATGTTTATGTGGTTTGGGGGGATTTAAGGAACGGATCGAGTGATATCTATTTTGTTTGCTCAACAGATGGGGGAGCGACTTGGCTGCCTTCTGAAATTCGGTTGGATATCGGAGACTCTGCTGGTGCACACGGCTCATTTGATCCACAGATCAGTATTAACGGTGACGATGTGTATGTTGTCTGGGAAGATGCTAGGAATGAAGTCGGCGGCTTTGGGCAAGACATTTATTTCAATTATTCAACAGATGGAGGGACAACCTGGCAAGCTACTGATATCCGGTTGGACACAGGTGATGCACCAGGTGCGAATGAGTCCAGGCATCCCCAAATCGGCTGCAGCGGCAGCAATGTATATGTGGTTTGGAATGATATGAGAAATGCTCCTTCCACCTACACAATGGACGTTTATTTCAACTACTCGACAGATGGTGGCGCCAATTGGCAAGCTGCAGACACTCGGCTTGATGTAGGAGATATCCCGGGTGCAAGTTATTCAAATTCCCCCAAGATCAGTTGCAGCGGTAACAGTGTGTATACAGTTTGGTATGATGGTAGGAACGGAAACGCCGACATCTATTTTAACAATTCCCAGGATGGAGGAGTGACCTGGAGGGCTTCAGCCATCCGGCTTGACACAGGTGACACCGCCGGTGCGAATAGATCATATAAACATCAGATTTGCAGTAACGGCAGCAATGTATGTGTGGTCTGGATGGATCTCAGGAATGGAGAGGGAGATATCTATTTCAACTACTCTACAAATTGGGGAATGACGTGGCAGACACCGGATATTCGTCTCGATACGGGTGACTCTCCGGGAGCAAGTTCCTCATCCAATCCTCAAATAGTCTGTTCGGAAAATAATAAATATTCGGTTTGGAATGACCAAAGAAATGGGATGAACGACATCTATTTTAATATGGAAATATATCCCGTCCCTGATATAAAAGGCAATGGCTCGGATGGACCGATCATAATAAACCAATCTGACACTCTCTACGTAACTGTTGATTTTAATGCAGGAACTTTCACGGGAGAGGATGCAGATTGGTGGCTTGTGGCAATGACACCCCGCGGCTGGTGCTATTATCACCCAACTTCAGGATGGCTCCCGGGCAGAGAGGTGACACATCAGATACCTTTAAGGGACTTGCCAACTATAGAAGTGTTGAACATGTCTGGATTACCGGCAGGGTCATATACATTCTATTTTGGAGTTGATTTGGTTAAGAACGGTAATATTAACATGGGTCAGGCATATTACGACAGTGTGGAAGTAAGTATAAATCCATAGTGCCTTAAAGAGATTCATTGATTTTTGGAAAGATGCAGATCCTTGGATAGGCGAGGTTGATGATGCGAAAGACAGGTTGGCGGTGATTCGGAATCGATAAAGCTTATTGACAATTGGGGTCGGGCCATAGCAACCCCTTCAAAATAAAAACATTAGGTCATATTTCTGAGTCAAATATGGCCTTAGAAGCACTATTTTATATGCAAAAAACAAAGGTTTAAGGTTCTAAGGCATGCAAGGCTTTTAGTTTAGCGGTGAGGCGCTTCGCCGAAACAGGATAGGCTGTTTTGAGCTCTGGTGCAAAAACAGACACTTTAAGCTCCTCCAACATCCAGCGGAATTCATCGAGCGCAGCTCTTATCTCCGGTGATGGGTTCCCTGCGAATTTTTCCTGCAAGCACTCGAGGGCCCGAGCAAACGGAGAGACTCTTTCTGCCTTAACCTGATCCTTGGCGGGATCGTATCGACCCCTCTCAAGTCGTAACTTCAGCGCTTCTAGGTAGCGGGGAATGTGCACATGCCTATCGAGCGAGTAGGCTAGTATAAAGTCTTTTGGAATCAATTTTTCCAGTTCTTGGGCAACTTCCGCGCACATATTTTTGATCGAGATAGAACCTCGCGGATCCTTCAGAGCGCTTTTATGGACAGTTCGCACTTTTTGGTATGCTCTGATGATCTGGAACACTGCATCTGTTAGGGCATGACTTTTTTCAAAAAGTGTATGAGTCATGTCATCCGCGTAGGTAGTAAACTCGATCTTCGAGCGTATATCTTTTTCCAAGACCTCCTTTTGGAGAGCCTCCATGAGAGACTTTTCCACCGTCTCCTTTCCACCGAAATAGAGGACATGTAATTGGAGATCCTCTGGCAAAATCAGGTAATGTCTGATAAAGTCCAGGTCTTTTTTAAACCGCAGATAAAAGAGGGATCGAACACCCTTTGGATGTGTCTGTCGGGCTTGATTTTCGGTGGCAAATAGTCTGATGTCAGGCCCTTCCTCTCGAGGCACAAGCGCAGGATAGGCATTCACAAAGGGCCCCACAGAGACTGTTTCCGGCAATCGGTCAAAATCCCACGTGGTCAATCCCTCTCTCTCCCAACGTCTTCGGGCTTCTGTCCAATGTTCGGACGCGGAAGCTGTATCAGAAGTCCACCTTTTCTCTTTCAGCGTTTCCAGGGTGCGGCTTGCATCGATTTCATTCCCATCAGGCCCCATAACAGCGATCCGCATCTTCAAGTGGATTGGGATGTCCGCCTGCGCCCAGGCCGAAGCAGGAATGTCCACATTAAAGCGGCGCCTTACAAAATCGGAGAGCGTTGTATAGAGAGAATCCTCCTGATATTTTAGCTCTTTGCGAATGATAGCCACTGTCTCTGAGACAGGGACCAGAAGCTTCCGGTAACGCTTGGGAAGTCCCTTAACTAAAGCTGAGATCTTTTCCTCAAAATGTCCGGGGACTCCCCACTCTAGAGCCTCTCCGGGAATGTTAGCAACAGAGGAAATGGGAATTCTCAAGGTCGCACCATCGTCTGGGTCTCCGGGGGAAAAACGATAGCTCAGTGGAAACATCTGTTCGCCGACCTCAAAATGGTCGGGGAAGGCAGCAAGCGCTTTATCATCGGGATAGAGCTGGAGAATATCCTTTTCGCCCATTCTTAAAAAGTTGTCGCCTCCTCGATCCTGAATGTATTTCCTGAGGCTTCTCTCATCAGATATAGGCGGAAGTCGCTGGGAATAAAATTCAGCCAGGACATCTGGGCCAAAAAGGTATCCGCGCCGCCTCATCTTTTCCTCGATGTTCGTGAGCCGCTTCACAAGGTCAAGATTGTGTTGAAGAAACTCTGGCGGATCGTTGAGTTCTCCGTTTATGAGGGCGGATCGGATGAAGATCTTGCAGGCCTGCTTCGGATTGATGCGGCCGTAAGAAACGCGGCGTTTGCTGACAATCTCCAGACCATAAAGAGTGACCCGCTCCAAGGCAACGACCTCCCCTCTGTCTCTGTCCCAGTGCTCATTTGAATAAGAGGGGCGGCAGAGTTCTCCGCCCAAGTCTTCGAGCCAGGCTGGATCGATACGAGCTGCAGTCCGGGCAAATAGACGTGAGGTCCTCACCATCTCCGCAGATGCGATCCAGGGACGGGATTTTCCAAAAAGAGTTGACCCGGGGAACACCATGACTTCCCGTCCTTTGGCTGCGGTGTATATGTTTTTCTCCTTGAGCACGGCGATATTGGAGAGAAAACCGCTGAGCATGGAGCGGTGGATTGCCGCATAGAGGTCCTTGGAGAACTGTTTTTGTCCCTTTGGGATCTCTTCCTTTGTCCGTGGGATATCATCTTTTTTTTGTGAGGTTTCAACTAGGTCCCCTGGCCTTATTTGAATTTTCGATTCTTGGGGTCTTTTACGACACTTCGGTTCTTTTGTCCCTTTCTGGATCTTGTCCGTCCGTGCGATTGGCCGAATTTTTTGCTCCTTGAGAATGGACAGAATCTGCTTATGGACAAGAACCCACTCGCGCATCCTGGGAAAAGAGAGGAAGTGTTCATTGCAGAAACGGCGCTGTCTGCTTCGGGAAGTCAGCTGCTCAAGCGCACTGTGGTAGCGATCCCAGATATTGAGCAAAGTCAGAAAATCCGAGTCCGGATGACGGAAAGGGGCGTGCGTGGCGTCTGCCTGCTGGGCTTTGTCAGGTGGCCGCTCCCTGGGATCGCGGACACTCATGGCGGCGGCGATGATGGTCACTTCGGATAGACACCCTTCGTCTTTTGCTTGGAGCAGCATGCGGGAGATCTTGGGGTCAAGGGGCATACGGGCCATAATCTGTCCTTTATCCGTGAGGCTGTATTCCTGCCGGTACCCATGCTCGCGACCCTTTTTGCTTAGTGCTCCCAACTCGAAAAGGGTGTCGTATCCGTCTTTGATATGTTTGGGTTTCGGACTATCGATAAACGGGAAGTCTGCAGGATGGCCCAGCCTCAGGTCGATCATCCGAAGAATAACTTCGGCCAGGTTCGAGCGTATGATTTCGGGCGGAGTGAAGGCGAGCCGATTTTGGTATTCCTTTTCGGAGTATAGCCTGATGCAGACACCGTTCTGCACGCGGCCGCAGCGGCCCTTTCTTTGATCAGCGCTGCTTTGGGAGATGGGGCTTATGGGAAGGCTGCTGATTCGGGTCTCTGGTTGGTACTGGGAGATGCGAGCCAGGCCTGTATCCACCACATATTGAATACCAGGAATGGTCAGTGAGGTCTCGGCCACATTTGTCGCTACGACGACCTTTGCACCTCTGATATTATAAACTCTTCCCTGTTGTGTTCCGGGAAGGCGGGCATAAAGGGGGAGAATGGTTGTCCCTGGATAGCGGCGTCCTTCCAGGCGCTCACAAGTCTCGAGGATGTCCTGTTCTGTGGGCATGAAAACGAGAATGTCTCCATGCTCCCTTTTCTGTTTCCCTTTGATTTGACCGACAGCTGCCACTGCCAGGTCCACATAATCGGCATCCCGATGTATCCCTGGAAAAGATTCGGATGGGCAGTATTTGACTTCTACAGGATATTGACGGCCGCTCACCTCGATCACAGGAGCATTCTGAAAGGCGCGAGCAAACTTTTCTGTGTCGAGTGTCGCCGAAGTGATGATCAGCTTGAGCTCCGGGCGGATATCGAGCAGCCTTCGGGAGATTCCCAGTAGAAAATCGATATTCAAGCTGCGCTCGTGGGCCTCGTCGATAATCAGAGTGTCATAGGCAGAGAGATGAGGATCGGACTGAGTCTCGGCCAACAACATGCCGTCCGTTAATATCTTGATAAAGGCCTCCGGAGATATTCGGTCCCTGAACCGGATTTTGTATCCCACTGAGCGGCCGAGGTTTTCGTTGAGCTCGGAGGCGATCCGGTGGGCGATGGTTATGGCCGCGATTCGGCGGGGCTGCGTGCAGGCGATCATTCCTGCACCCCCACGGTTTGCCCTCAGGCACATCTTCGGAATCTGAGTGCTTTTTCCACATCCTGTTTCTCCGGATATGATAACAACGGGGTGATCCTGGATGGCTTTGATGATCTCTCTGGAGCGAGCGCTGATGGGAAGCTCTCGAGGAAAGGAAACCTGGGGAACGCGGCTGTCGCGGGCTTTCCTCTGCTCTATGGATGCGATCAGTTTCTTCTCGAGACCGATGAGCTCCTGGAGAGCGAACTTTTGATCCCGCATCCGTCCGGTTTTCTGGAGCCGACTTAGCTTCTGCCGAACGTAATCCCGGTCTCTAGTCATGGACTTCAACAGATGGGTACGAATTCGCTTAACAATTGCTTCTGTTGAAGCTCTCGAATTATCTATATCCATATTGAGCCAGCCACATGCTGTGCGATATCATTCCTTTATCATAATCAAATCCTCCACCTATTCATACACAAGGAATGCTTTCCAAAGTCAAATAGAGTAACATTTTTAACTTTGTCTTGAATGTGGTCTCAGGATAATTGTTTTGCATGGCTGAAAATATTCGCTTAAACGACTGTTTTAACCCCCAAAAAAGTGTGTTTAAGGCGAATTAGGAGCAGCATAATTTACATAACTTATTTATTTTCATTAAATTGCATCAGCCAAGGCGCGATATTGCGATATTGGACAAAGGATGAGGTCTCGTTTATAATGCTTTTAAATCATAACAGGATTCGAAATAGTGGGGAAATCAAAAACTAAATTCTTTCCAATCCCATGTCAAAATTGCGGAGAAGATATTCTCATTTCGTTAGATGAATTCATAATAGGGCGATCGAAAAAATGTCCCCATTGTGAAAAATTAGGGATTAAATTTTCCTCCGATTCAGAGAAAGAGATAAAAGAGCGAATCCAGAATACCCTAAAAAAGATTTAAATAGCCTTTCTTGAGAGGCAGATTCTTCCCCTTTCCCGGAAAGCAGGAGCTCTATTCTCACTCGTACTGGAGAGAATCCACCGGATTGGCCAGGGCCGCTTTTATCGCCTGATAGGATACGGTCAGAAGGCCGATGAGCAGTACTACTAGAGATGGGACAAAGAATGATACGATTCCAATCTCTGTGCGATAGGGAAAATTCTGAATCCACCGTTTCATAATGAAAAAGGAAAAGGGCCACGCCACGATATTGGCCATTAAGATCAATATAACCAGCTCTCTGCCCAATAATCTGATAATCCCGATATTTGAGCTTCCTAGCACTTTTCGGATACCGATCTCTTTGGTGCGCTGTACAGCTGAGAAGGAGGCCATCCCATAGAGACCGAGACAAGCCACAAAAATAGCGAGAAATGTAAAGTATGAGTATAGCTTTCTGGAACGCTCGATCCAGCGGAACTGCCTTCCAAAAATTTCATCCAAAAAGCCATAATTGAATGGCATACCGGAAAAGATTTTTTCCCATTGTTGTTCCAGGAAATTCAGTGTTTCAGCAGTATCACCCGGTTTGATCCGGATTGTGATTACATCCATTTGATTGTATGCCATCGGAAAATTGGGATCGTTTCCGATAAATACCGGTTCGATTTCCTGTGTCATATTCCGCATATGAAAATCTTTGACCACGCCGATGACTGTCATGTCTTTGTATTGAATTTCCTCTTTGTGGGGATCGTAAGATTTGATCGTTTTGCCTATAGGGTTTTCCCATCCGAACTGCTTCGCTGCGGTTTCGTTAATGATAGCGGAGTACAACTCATCGGTTCCGTATTCCACAGAAAAATTCCTTCCTGCAACCAGCTCGAAACCCAGTGTCGGCAAGAAATTGTGATCGGCATTGATTTCATCCATTAAGACCGATTCGGATTCATCAAATCCTTCGGGAATCTTTGAATTTTGCGGATAGCCCTGACTGGGAATTGTCGATGAGGCTGCAACAC
>JASFEP010000171.1:0-8948 GCA_050124775.1 Candidatus Aminicenantota bacterium | reverse complement strand
ATTTCATAGGAACCTTTATTGTAGTACTTACAGTTGTATTGAATGTCTAATGGCGACCTGATGCGCTCGAAAAAAAGACAATCCTCACACGAGTTAGGTCTTGTTAGCGTGCTCTTCATGTTCCTGAGCGCTTTTTCCCTAAAAAGTTCATTTTCCGCTCGTCCAGCGAGCAGATATTCTTTCGATCATCATGGATTTATATTCACTCTTACTCTATCGCTATAAGTTTCGCTTGGATCTATCGATCCATTCATATTCATATCGACACCAAAATAGAAGTAGCAGGTGCATGCAGGGAATCCTGTCCGATTCAGTATCTCCGTTGAACTAAAATCGGCGAGAGGGCCTTGGCGCGACACAAGCTTGCCCTGCTTCCAAGATTGAGTGGGAATATGGAAATAAAACCAATCATTGGGGGCAGACAAGGTTGTTCTGCATATTACCCACCAATCTGCGTTCACACCTTTATAATCTCCAGAATCAAGCGCTACCGTTATGGAAATGGTATCGCTTCGACTTATTGTGATCGGTCCATCGGAGCCATTCGCTTTAATGTCGGGTAGAGGGAGTTCTGGACCGGAAAGTTGGGAATCGAGTTTTGAGATGATAACATCAAAATCACCGTTATGAACCTCGTCATAAGCGCCCGATGTGCTGGGGAAATCTGAAGAATATGTATATCCTGTTATATAAACACCTCCACTCCCGTCGGTAGCTATGTGAGGCATGCCTTCATCCTGATTTCCGCCGAGGAACGTACTTGCTTGAAGGGAACTCAAACTGCTGTTGAATTGCGATATGAAATAATCCCACTCGCCATTATAAGTCGTATCGAAAGCACCTGCGATTGTTGGAAAGTTGGATGAATTTGTATAACCCGTTATAAAAACATTCCCGCTGTCGTCTAGCACGATTCCACTTCCGGAGTCGTCATTATTTCCTCCCACATATGTACTTGCAACAAGCGCGTTCAAGCTATTATTCAGCAATGAAACAAACGCATCATAGGTCCCTCCGTTATAGGATTCATCATATGCGCCAGGGGTGGTGGGGTAATTGGCGGAGTAAGTTTCACCAGCTATATATACGTTACCGCTTGCATCCAGGACCATTGAAATGCCCTCTTGTAAGCGATCAAAATCGTCTCCTCCGATCAAAGTGCTTGTAGAAAGAGTGCTTAAACCTGTGTCGAATTTTGCGATAAAAACATCTTGTCCTCCGTTAAAAGATTCATCGTAGACACCAGAAGTCGTGGGAAAATCGGTTGAACGCGTATCACCAGCCACAAATAAAGTATCCGTTCCATACATGAAAAGTGTATTCCCAAAATCCCCGTCATTTCCTCCAAGATATGTGCTTGCCAAAAGAGAGGTTAATCCATTATCGAACTTAGAGATAAAGACATCGATGCCCGGATTATCAGTTTCATCGTAAGCACCCGATGTCGTGGGGTAATTTGTCGAATATGTATATCCTGTTATATAGACATCATCGCTTTCATCGAGGGTAATGGAATGGCCGTATTCGGCGTAGGTTCCTCCGATGAGGGTACTCGCTAAAAGAGTGTCTAAACTCCAATTGAGTTTTGAGACAAAAACATCAAATAATCCAGTAAAATTTTCATTATAGGCGCCGGGCGTTGTGGGGAAGTCAGCTGAATCTGTATATCCTGTGATATAGATATTTCCCGTATCATCTACAGTAAGGGAATGGAGAGGTTCACTTTGATTTCCCCCCAGGTAAGTGCTAGCTATTAGTGTAGTCAAATCGTCGTCTAAAATACTGATGAAGGCATCAGAGTCGCCAAGATTAAAGGTCTCGTCATAAGCTCCCGGTGTCGTTGGGAAGCCGGTTCGTGCCCAACCGGATACCACGACATAATCTCCGCGAATCACAATGGCATTTCCACGCTCGCCGTTTCCGGCGCCGAGAAAGGTGCTGGCAATGAGAGGGTCGATGACGAGCGGCTTTGTTCTGTCATAACTCCCGGCCTCGAAGCCATAAGTATCGGCATCATGGATAACGTAGGCAAGATCTACAGGATTTCGTGTCTCTCCCTCTTTTTGGTATGCCACGGGTTCTGTAAAGCTGACCATACCCAAGCCGGTCTTCATCTCCAGTTCGCCCTTTTCACTGATATCAAGATTTGTGATACCTTCCAGCTTAAGTCGGATGTCGCTCAGATGGGCTCCTGGCCCAACTGTAAATATCTTCTCGATATTGTTGCCATAAGCCCGCAGATTCAACTCTATCCCTTCATACACCTCTCCGAGGCTTACAGAATTGTAGGTGGGAATTTCCCTTTTCCACTTCGACGGGTCTTTGCCTTTGAAGGTATTTACTTTTGTGATCGCTCTTTCCCTTCCGATTGCTTCGACAGGCGGGCTGCCTACTAATGTCTCCCTTATTACCCATCCTTTATACTTCGTATTTTTTGTCCTGGACTTTGAGTCTTCAAAAAAAGGAAAGGAATAAACGATCTGTCCTTTTTCGGTGACAAAAACAGCCCCGCCAAAGGTCTGGGCATAGTACTTCATAGAATCATTTTCTATCTGTCCCTTGTTTTCAATAAAAGGGATCTGGAGGGAGCTGCTTTTGTTCAAAATGTTTCGTGTATTCCCTTTGTGGGAATTTACGTTCGATGAAGAAAATGGGATGGCTACCACGAAAATAATGCTAAATGCACTAGCTAGATAACGCGTTTTTTTCATTTCAGTCTCCTTTTTGAATGAGAAATACGCAAAAACAAAAAGACCATATGATGATCCACCTCGAAATTGGCGGAGATATTATTTGTGTGCTTCCCCACACTCCCTTCCTGAGCACTTTTTATATAAATATTTTCGGTAATTTGTCAAACGGAAAAAAATAAACTCTTTTTCTTTATCGCAAAAAAGCTAGGAATTCCTTGATTTCCTCTAATCATGGAAATATAATCAATCCCGTCAGAAGGAGAAACCAGTGAAAAAATCATTCGCTTCTTTAGGTCTTTTTCTATGTGTTATCGCTCTCAGTTCAGGCTTTGCAGGAAAGCAGAATTCTCAATCCCATCGCCTCGATCAAATCGATTTGCAAGGCTTAGAGATATTTAATATCCCTCAAATAGCACCCAAACCGATAAATAGTACCAGTATGCAGAGAACTTGGTACAACGAAATCGAGGACGGGACGTATGTCGGTTATTTGGAAGAGAGTGAGCTTTGGATGACCGCCCCTGTTTATCTCCCTCATGGTGCGACCATAAAGAAATTTGCCCTGCTTGTCGTGCACGATTATACCGGCGCTCATATGGAAGCCTATCTCGTAAGACATGATCCCATCACTAATATGGCAGTTCCACTTGCGGAGACCAGTACGGAAGGATTGCCGTTGGATGGAACGGTTCGAGTTATGCTGGATGAGACGATCGATGAACCCACTGTGGTCAACACGAGGTATGATTACTTCATATTGGTCTATTTCTCACGTGGCTGTGGAACGGATCTCACCTTTCGAGGGGCGAGAATAGCGTATGAATGATAAGCTGTTTTAGCTCAATCTTCAGTCTTCTTCGGAGTTACCTTAGTGTTGCGACCCTGAGATAGTGGCTTTCAGTTCCTCTGTATGGATTTCGTAGAGTTTCAATCGTTCTGGTGGGATCGATTTTGTGAAGATGCTGGGGCCTTCCCAATCGATATAAATAGGAGAGGGCCGCATCCGGCGTGGATCGGTGTTAAGATCCTGGATGATCAAATTTGTGATGTTCTGTGACTTAGTGTAAGGGTTGGTCCACTGGGAGAATTCAAAGCCGCGGCTTGTAAGGATGCGGTCGATGATACCCTCATCCAGTGTGGATAGGACGTCCATAATTGTGGAGTAATCGTTCGGCTCACCGTCTACGGATTCGTCGAGTGAGATGATAGAATAACCGTTGCGATAGTCTGTGTGGTTAATGATCTTCACCCGACCTTGTGCCACCATGTCGTCCCTGTTTCTCAGTTCTTCAAGTGTTGGATAAAATGCCGGCTCGGGAAACTGAGTGTCCAAGTTCTCCTCGAGTGCTCTGAAAGTCTTATCATATCGCCCGGTGGGATTCCAGATCGTCCAATCCTGGATACCGCTTTCCGCAGCACCCTCCAATTGAGCGGTGATCTCATCGGGTGAGTACCAAAATCCTTGTATCCAAGGACGGATTTTTTTGCTCGTCCTCATCTTCATTTCTTCGAGGCTCAATTTTATGATCTTATGTGGATACTGACCCGGGTTTTTCAGGCTCAGAAAATTTTCCGGAAAATGCGATGGGTAGAGCATCGGACAAAGAATATCCACATGTGGGGCAATCTTTTCCAAAATTTGTCCCACTCCAAAATCTTCGACTTTCCACGCGGTCAATCCGAAAATATCGACAGAAATGGTTGTTCCCAGAGGCTTGAGTTTTGAATTCGCATAGGCGAGAAATTTTGCGATACATTCTCCTGGTGTTGTGCCTTCGAGTTTGATCGGATATTCGATACTGGACAAATCGCCATCACTGGGGAAGCGGACATAATCGAATTGGATCTCATCGATCCCCAACTCGATCAGCTCCAAGCAAAGCGCGATCGTGTAATCCCACACTCTTCGGTCATAGGGATTGGCCCAGTGGAGGCCTTTCCTGTCGGCCCAGAGTGCGTCAGTCGTTGAATCCATGACTCCCATTTCCGGATGATTTGTGACGAGAAGGCTGTCCTGGAACACGTCCAATTTTGCCGCAGTCCATATGCCTTTTTCTTTGAGGATGTCTATGGTTTTTTCGAGATAAGCATTTCGAGTGACGGCGCCCATGTCTATAGCCGTTCTGTTTGCTGATTTCCAGAACAATCGCCCCCTTGGATCTTTGGCATGGAGAACTGCCAAATTCAGCTCTGCAGCCTCCATATAATGGACGATTCCCTCAAAACTCCGGCCGCTCAGACAATTTGACGGGAAATAGACACCAGTCACCTTTTCCGGTGTTTGGTTAGGCTTCGCAACAGAGGGGTACGGGAAGGCACATGTTAATACCAAGAGAGCGAGGACTATGCAACCGCTAAATTTCTTCGCGGATGATTCTTTGTTTCCTACCATAGCTGTTCCTTCTCGCATGTGCATCTGTTTTGTCGTTGGATAGAAGGGAATTTTTAAAAAAAAACTTGGGTCAGATGTTTTAAAACAACGATTTTGAGGCCAAAAATGTTGTTCTAAACCGAAAAAACATAGGGAAATTTAACGTATCTTAATTATTAGCAATAAAATAGTATGGCCCATCCCCATCTAACCCCATCTAACTTGACTGGGATTGGGTGGGGGTGATATTGTCTTACTTAAGAGTCGGATAGGGCACATAAGGAAGGAGAGGAACATTGCGTAAGATCATAGCCATTTGGATCCTTTTGATTTTTATCTGTATCGGTACTTTCGGGTCTTCCTATAACCCAAAAAAGCGAAGGGAATCCGTCACTCATGACCAGAATCGGATCCTCCTTGTAAACGTCCATATCTTCGATGTGACGACCGGTCGAATGAGCGAGACGCAAGACATCCTGATCGAGGGGAACTGGATCAGAACGGTGGGAAAAATGGATGTTATTCCAAAGGAAACCAAAAGGATCGACTGTTCCGGAAAATACGCCATGCCGGGATTATGGGACTGTCATACGCACCTGGCATTTCTAAAGACACTCGGTGAGGGGCAGCCCAAAAAAGGGCTCGAAGATTTTGTGCACAACGGCATCACCCAGGCCCGGGATGTGGGCGGCCCCATAAAAGTCATGAGAGAGATGAAAGAAAAGGTTACAAAGGGAGAGATTTTAGGTCCCGAAATCTTCTACGCCGGTCCGATGCTCGAAAAAGCCCCATTGCATTGGGAGAGATTCAACAAAGAACTCCCGGGATTCACTGTCGCGGTAAACACAAAAGAGGATGCAGACGAGATAGTTTCTCAGCTCGTCGAGAATGATGCGTGTATGATGAAGACATTTAATAAAATGGATATGGATGTCTTTTCTCATCTTGTGGATTTGGCAGACGAGTATGGACTAAAGGTCGTACACGATCCCGGCTCTCCCTTGTTTCATATGGTCCCGATGGATAAAGCTATCGATCATGGAGTAACGAGCATCGAACACGCCAAAGCCCCCTGGCCAGCAGTTTTAACAGATGATCTTCAAAAACGACACGATAAACTCCTTGCGGAAAAGGCAAGCGAGGAAGAAAAAACTGCATTCTCAGAGATCGTTTATCAGGCTGGTCTTCGATCTGTGTCGATGGATAAACTTCAGGAGTTGATCGAAAAGATGCGGACAAATAATGTCTACTTCTGTCCGACGCTTCAGGTGTTTGCGCAAATGTCCGAGCTTGCGCGTCCTGATGGCGTAGAGGAAAAAGTGTATGCCAAAAGACGGATGAGAAGAAAGGCGATGATGGACGTCGGAAATTTATTTACAAAAGAAATATACCGGAACAAGGTCAAAATCCTCGTCGGTCAGGACGGCGTATTTCCTGAACATACTTTTAGGGAGATGCGTTGTCTGAAAGACCTTGGCTTAACGGAGTCCGAGATCATCAAAGGAGCCACGATCTATCCTGCTGAGTGGATAGGTGTTGGAGATCGTCTGGGCTCTATCAGTCCGGGGATGCAGGCCAACATCCTCATCCTTGACAAAAATCCGCTGGAAGATATTAATAATATCAAATCCACATCATTGGTTGTGTTGAATGGCAAAGTCGTCTCCGATCGCTCTTCGGATCCAAAGAGACCGAGCGATACACCGCCAAAGGGCATCATGAAAACCCTCATTCGGCCTGATCTAACGCTCCATTATAGAGACTATGGGCAGGGGAAGCCGGTCTTGATCCTGATGGGAGGGCCCGGTTTTTCGGGCGAGGGCATGGAACCGGTGGCCCAGATGATCGCCAAGAAGGGCCGCGCTATCGTGCCCGATCAGCGGGGTTCCGGAGGCTCCATCCCCGAAGATCCTCAAGCTGTGACCTTGGATGCGACCATTGCAGATTTTGAAGCATTGCGTGAAGATATAGGATTGGAGAAGTGGACCGTATGGGGTTGTTCCTGGGGAGGAATGCTCGCCATGGATTACGCTTCCAAGTTCCCCGACAGCATCAAAGGCCTCATACTTGTAGGCTCCGGGGGAACCTCTTGGGCTTCATTCTCTAAGGTTCTTTCCGACAATATGAACGCACGGATGAGCGCCGATGACCATGCAGCAGTGGAATACTGGTCCCAATCCGATGTCGTAGCGATAGACCCGCTGCGTGCCAATATCGAACGCATTCGAGCTATACTGCCCTCCCAGTTCTATGATCGCAGCAAAGCCCACCAGGCCATCGCAATATTAAAGCTTGGAAAAGAGCACTACAATCCCGATGCCGGTCATTACCTTGCCGAGGACTATGAGCAACAGGCAGGTGCCCGGATCGAGGCTCTGCGCCAAGTGAAAATTCCCACTCTGATCATTCAGGGCCGCCAGGATCCCATGCCCGAATCAGTGGCACTGGAGAACCAAAAACTCCTCAAAGCGCGCCTCGTGTGGTTGGATCGTTGTGGCCACTGGCCCTGGATAGAGCAACCTGTTGCGTTGGAAAAAGCCCTCTTCGAGTTTCTTGAGGATTTCTAAACCGATCATGGTGGCATTATTGAAGACCAGAAATAAATGGATGTGAACAATGATTGATACAGCGACTTACATTCGGCAATTGAAAGAATCCTCTCCTTTGAGAGAGCCTCTCCTGCGGGAGATAATACAGGCATGGAAACTCCCTCCAGGAAGCCGAGGGCTGGATGTCGGATGCGGGATCGGCCAACCGGCCTTACTGCTGGCAGAAGTAGTGGGCGCTAAAGGACATATCACCGGCCTCGACAGTTCGTCCGAATTTCTTCACCATGCAGAAGATCTCGTCCACAAATCTGGCCTCTCGAATCAAATCTCCTTCCAAGAAGGAGATGCGCACCATCTCCCTTTTGACGACGGGGAATTTGATTGGGTCTGGAGTGCGGACTGCGTGGGTTATCCCGGGGTCGGTGATCCCCCTCCGTTAATTCGAGAACTGGCCCGCGTGGTCAAACCGGGAGGGAAAGTCGGGATCCTGACGTGGACGTCTCAGAAATTACTCCCGGGATATCCACTTCTGGAAGCCAGGTTGAACGTTACGAGTGCAGCGACCGTTCAGCACTTAAAGGCCAAAAGTCCCGAATCGAATTTTTTGCGCGCACTGGGTTGGTTCCGCAATGCCGGCTTGGAGGATGTCAAAGCCCGCACTTTTGTCGGCGAGGTGAGTGCTCCTCTGGATGAAGACATCCGCATCGCCCTGATCTCCTTTTTTCAAATGCTGTGGGGAGAGCCCCTCTCCGGCATATCCAAAGAGGATTGGAACAAATACGAACGCCTTTGTCTGCCGGATTCGCCGGATTTTATCCTGAATGTGCCGGATTACTACGCTTTTTTCACCTATACAATGTTTCAGGGGAAGATCCCTCATTGACTTTTCGATCAATTTTATGATTGGGCATAGGGAAGAGGAGTCCCCTCCAATGCTGAACTTCATACTCTCCTGAGTCTATTCAGCAACGCTACTGAAATGTCCGAAAGGTAACATTTTGTATGAAGGAATCGTTTCCTTGAGGCTTTTTAATTCCAGACCGTCCGGAAAACCTTGAGCTGCTGGTAGCCGTTCTCTTTTTGTCCCACACAATATAAAAGTTGATTCTTGACTAATGCATAGATAGGAAAGGCATCGCGGCTGAATTGGACAGGCAAGCTTATTCGGCCAAAAAAGACACCTTCATGGTTGAAAATGTCGCACCAATATTCACCCTGTCTCTCTCCTTTTTCGAAAGTTACAGCATACAAACGCCCTTCATCATCTGAAAAGATGGCATGAACTGGGGGCAAATGATCGGGAAGGATCGCGGGATCACGCAGTTGAGGCTTATC
>JASFEP010000170.1:0-9042 GCA_050124775.1 Candidatus Aminicenantota bacterium | reverse complement strand
AAAAGAGATCCATCAGTTTGATATTCGCTGCCACCAAGGCCGTAAGGAATATTGCGGACGATCGTCCAGAATGCCTGAATGACATCACCATAAAGAAGATTCCCACCGGGAACATCACATAACCGGCTATTCCCGGCAAAGGTATTTGATGGAGAGCATGTCCGAGGGTGGCCTCTGCCAAACCCCAGAGCGATCCCCAAAACAGGGTGATCCAAACCAACTGTTTTTTGTCTGTCATGATCGTTCTCCGGCCGAACGAACCCGGATGACCATTTTTTTCCAATTCGGCCAAAATGTCAACAATCGAACCTTTTGCCCTCACAGATCTTTGTGTGGCAAAGGAATAACCATGCGCCAGACGACGCGCCATTTTTCGCCTTCGCGATTGTAGACGAATATATCGTGGCCTTGTTCTCGGGAGGTCTGCCCATCCATCTCATAAGTCATATCGAATGTGTAAGTCGATACAGCCGTATCTCCCCATACGTCGATCGTATAGTCCTCCTCTTTGTATTCATGGATGACCGCTCGTGCGATGAAATCTTTATAACTTTGAATGCAAGCCTTCTTCCCTTCTCCCATCTTCCGGAGGTCCGGGCTCGATATCACCAAGTCTTCATGAAAGAATTCCCCTAGATCGTCGGGATTTGCCTTTGACCAGGTTTCGCTTATCTTATGGAGCAGTGCCATGATGTTCTCGATGTCCTCTTTTTTCTTAGTCATATTGAGTTTCCTCCTTCCTTTCACACCGCATTTCTGAAAAGCTGAAGATCAACTTTGATAGGAGTCCAGGATAAAATCTGCAGCCTGAGATCCCGTGTACATGGCTGTAGGTACGCCGCCCAGAAAAAGCTCTGATGTGGCGAAAATGCCGGCCAACAGGAGATTGGGAAAGGGTGTAGTGATCAGAAGCTTACCCGGAAGATTTTGGGCTTGTTCAGAGTGCCATGTCCATCCCGCCAAGGATCCTTTGTATCGGTATCCCCAGTCCCGGTATGTCAGAGGCGTTGCAACCTCTATTGTTGTGATGGATTGTTCGAGCCCAGGAAGGAGTCCTTCTGCGGTTCTTATCAGCCGGCGTGCTAGGTCCGTTTTCCACTCTTTATATCCCGCTTTTCGCTGGCGCTCTCCCGTGCGCCAGTCGTTAAAAAGATCATAGTCCATCCCGCATCGAAGGATAACTGCGGCCTTCCCGTCCGGCGCGTTGCGGGGGTCTTTCTTTGACCACAAACAGACCTCGAACTCACGATCTTCGAAATCGAAAGGATGCGTGACCGCTTTGACTTGAATCTTTTTCCTGTAGAGAGCATGGGGGGCCCGCATACGACTGAAATCCACATGAGATGGATCGACTCCCAGATAGACACAAATTTCAGAGGGCGTGTACGGGATTGTACGGACGGATCGGGTAAAGGCTTCAGGCAAAAGGTCCGATGAAATCAGGGTCATGAAAACCGTTTTCGGGTCGGCATTGGAAACCACCCAATTCGAACGGATGGTTTTTTTGTCGGGGGTGACAACTCCTTCGATTCGGCCTTTATCCACCAGGATCTTCTGGACAGGTTGGGCGACTCGAGTCTCCCCCCCGAACTTTTGAAAGGTATCGTGCAGAATCGATGCTAGGTGTTGAGTTCCACCTTGAGGATACCAGATCCCTGTTTCTGACATCACATCCCACATGGAAGCGAGATATGAAAGAGACATTCGCGGCACATATGAGCCCTGGTTTCCCAAAAAATTCCGGAGTGTTAGATCTTCGAATAACTCGTCTGTGATATCTTTGGCGAGTTTGCGGTCGCATTCGTCGAGCGCTTGAATGCCACCTTCGGGTGCTGGTTCAGCAGGATCGCCGATCATCCTGTAATCGGGATGCCACATATGTCTTTCATGAGTCAAGGGCATAATGGCTTTGATTCTAGAGAAGAATTCTCTGATCCCGGCGCTCTCGTTGGGAAACTTTATACATAGCGAGCCCTCTATCTCAGACATAGGCTTGGACATCACGATATCAAGATCGGGTGTCAGCAACTGAAAATGACTTCTTTGAAAGTCGAGAATATCCGCGGTTCCGATCTCCTTAAGAATGTTCAGGACCACATCGGGATGGCTGAAGGATAAGGGACCCATCGGAAAACTGAAGCCCTGCCTAAAAAAATGGAAGCTGGTTCCGCCGATATGGGGCTTCCTCTCTATCAAAAGGACATGCCGGCCGCGGCTCGCCAGTTTGGCCGCACAGGTGAGACCACCCAGACCTGCTCCGATAACGATCACATCGAAATCTGAATGTGCACTCATGTTCGAAAAGTTTTTGGGATTCAGTATTCTTATCATAATCAAAGCTTGAAAGCAAACGGGCGTGCGTAGACATTGGGCGGTTTGACTCCTGGTGGAGCAGCTGTTACTATTGACCATATTCTCTGATATTAGGAATCCGATGAGCTGGTTCTTCACAACGGGAATCTTGATCGCTTTGGGTGTTTTTGCGATTCTGCTCTTCATCAATCCCAATCTTTCGTGGATGGTCAAACGGGTGGGACGGCCTGTCTATTCGATTTTTTCGAAGGGACCTAAAGAAAAAAAATTAAAGACGCAGGATTATGGTTTTCAGCTAAACGAGGAAGAAAACAATCAAAATGATACGACCCCGGACCAAGACTTGTGATCGCTGAGATCATCTTAATAACACGCTTATTGCGAAGGCGTTAACACAATTGCCGAAGCGACCCCGAGGTTTTAGGTCCATGCGGCATTGCTGACCGGCTCTGTAACAGAATTTGCGGATAGTGGAAATTCTCCAGTTTATTCGCTTTCTATATCGGAAGACTTTTGTAGATCCTTACAAATTCACGTTTAACTTCTGGGCTTATCGAATCGATCTGGGATATTGCTTGGAGGTCAACGTTCCGGATGAATTTGTCGAATGGGGTCGTCCCAAAATCATGTCCGCGGAGAACTGTTAAGCCCTATTTTGGAAACAGATCCGAAGGAAATCCTAGGCAGATACAAGATTCGTGTCGGGGTTGGCATCCATGGCCAGAACTTCATATCCACGGTCCTTATAACTGTGAGCCAGAATGCTGTTACGGTCGTCTGTCCTCTTCCGCCTTTTTCTGTGATGGCGTTTTTTATCTATCATCCCCTCTCCATCCGAAATCCAAGGCTGAGATGAAGGTTTCCTGGAACTTTGGATCTGTGGCCAAAGAGATGTATTGAATTTTTTTTGCCAGTGTACGTGCTTTGAACTTGGCCGGTTCAGAGAGCAAGAGTACTTTCGCACCCGCCAAGGATGAATTTCCGATAAAAAAGATTTTATTTGCGTCGATAGGAGGAAGAAGTCCCAAAGTCATGGCATTGCGGATGTTCAAATAATTTCCGAAAGCCCCGGCAATATAAATGCTAGCGAGCTCCCCTTTTTTGAGCCCGAATTTTTCGAGTATCAATTGTGTGCCGCTTTTAATGGCAGCCGTAGCCAGCTGAATTTCCCGAATGTCCTTTTGTGTAAGAGAGATATTTTTTGTGACAGGGATTTTTTTATTTTGAGTTTTGATCACACCTGTTGTCGTGATCCTTCCCGAATTTAGAAAAATGGCGACTAGGTCTATCAGCCCGGTCCCGCAAATTCCCCTCGGAGGTATTCCTCCGATGGTGTGGAGGGATAGGTGTTTTTTCTGTTCTGCCTTGAAGATGGCTCCCGGGATGGCCAGCATTCCAGAGCTGATATTCATGCCTTCGAATGCGGGGCCTGCAGCCGTTGATGTAGCGATAATCTTCTGCCCTTTTTTAAGCGCGATCTCACCATTGGTGCCCAGGTCGATAAATAATATGTTTCCCTTTTTGCCTGCCAGATCAGCGGCCAAAATTCCGGCTGTAATGTCCCCACCCACAAAGCTTTTTATGTTTGGGACAACACAGACTTTCCCGTTGGGATGTATGGGCAGACCGACTTGTTGTGCGGAAAGTTCCGGTAAAGAGCTGAATACGGTGTGAAAAGGTGCAACTGCAAGGCTGTTAACGGGAACGCCCAGGAGAAAGTGATTCATGGGGGCATTTCCGGCGAGCACGATCTCATAGACATAATTCGGTTCCGTCTTATTGTCGGAGAGAAGCTTTTTTATCATCCGAGACAGGTCGCCCACAATCGCCTGCCGTAGCTTTTCCAGATTTTTGGAGTCCATGTAGGCGAATGAGATCCGGGAAATGATATCTGCCCCGTATTTCATTTGATTATTGTTGGCGACGACTGAGTCGATTTTTTTCCCTGTATTCAAATTCACCAAATTGAGAACCAAAGTCGTCGTTCCGATATCTGCGGCCAATCCGTAATTTTTTCCTGTGGTATCACCCTTTTCCACAGAGATAATCTCCGTATCTTTAAAAATCGCTGCCGTGATCTTCCCACTCCTTTTTTCCAGAGTTTCTGGTATCTTTTTTAGAACCTCAAGGGAGATATGCAGATCCTTTTTTCGAAGAGCTCTTTCGAAGAGCTCTAAAGATGCATATGGATGTTTCAGGTCGGGCTTCTCGAGTATAAAGTGATATTTTTTAACCGAAGTATTGACTTCTAGGTTTGATCTCAAACCAGTTTCCAGCACAGGGGTTTTTTGCAGTATCGATGTTGCAGGAATTCTTATCTCTACATCCTGTGTGATCTTGTATTTGCAGGCCAGTCTAAAATTTTTTCCTAGATTTTTCTGTTCGCGAAGCTCATTCTCCTGCTCATCGCATTCGGAGGGGTCACCCTTTACGATCTCGACAAAACATTTTCCGCAGAGTCCCCGGCCGTTGCAATAAAGGCTGAGGTCGATGCCCGCCTTGCCGATGATGTCAGCCAGAACTGTCCCTTTCTCCGCGGTCGCTGATTTACCATGGGAGAGGATCTTGACTTTAACCGACATCTTTTATCCTGCTGTAATGTACCACATCCTTTATAATAATTGTCAAATTCAAATTGATTCTGAGCGGATACGACAAACTCCTCAAATTTATTGTGTGAGTCCCTCTTTTTGATGGGGCAATATAAAGGTTGCTTCACATCGATATGCGGTTTTAGTAACATAGGAGCACGATGGTCAGGACTTGGATCCGTATTGGGCTCGTTGTGGCGAGTGTGGTGGGTAATCTTGTTTTTGCCTATGAGGATGGCAGGGCTGTTTTTCTCAGAGATAATTGGTATATGAGATCCGCTTTTCTCGTCAAAGAAGACGGTCAAACCCTCACTGAAGGAAAATTCCAACCTTGCGATTTTTACAGAACGAACATTCCTACGACGGTTTTAACAGCCTTAGTTGCAAACGGAGTGTATCCCGATCCCTACGTGGGCATGAATAACATGAAGATCCCCGATGCTTCCGAAGAGTTCAGCCGGAAGTATGGCCTGAACAGATTCAGTTATTTGCCCGATAACCGGAATCCCTGGGTTGATCCCTATTGGTTTTGGACGCAGTTTCGTTTGCCAGAGGCTTTTAAAGGGAAAAGTATTGGGTTGAACATCGAGGGCATAAACTATCGTGCAGATGTGTGGCTCAATGGTCATTTGGTCGCTGATTCCAAAGAGGTCGTGGGGATGTTCGGACGCTGGGCTCTCGAAATCACAAAGTTGATACATGTTGAAGGTGACAATGCCCTGGCCATAAAAATCTATCCTTTAGACCATCCCGGGTTACCGGGGCAACCGCAACTCGAGGCGTTCGGTCCATTTGGCCTGAATGGGGGGCCGACCGGTGATATCGGAAAGAACGTCACTATGCAATGCTCTGTCGGCTGGGACTGGACGCCAGCTGTTCGGGATAGGAATATGGGCATCTGGCAGGATATAGCCCTGACCGCGACCGGTCCGGTGGACATAAGTTATCCCCATGTCATCACACACTTGCCGCTGCCCGAAGTGGATAAAGCTCTAATGTCGGTTTCCGCTGAAGCGGTGAATCTTTCGGAATCGGAAATAGAGGGTGTGGCTATCCTTAAAATTCACCCCTCTTCTTCCGAAAAATCCATGATCGTTCTTGAGAAAATGGTGGAGCTTGCGGCTGGAGAAAAGCATCGGCTTCATTTCCACAGCGATGAGTATCCAGAGTTGATGCTGGAGCGACCAAAACTGTGGTGGCCCAACGGATATGGTCCACAAAACCTCTATCGAATGGAGATAACTTTTAAGTTAGATAACGATATCTCCGATTTCGAAGAGTGCACCTTCGGCATCCGCGAGGTAAGCAGTGAGGTAACCGAGGTGGGCGAGTGGAATCGCCGAGATTTTTTCGTGAACGGGAAGAAAATTCTGTTAAGAGGAGGAGCCTGGGTACCGGATATGATGCTCAACCGCGACACAAAAAAGCTCCTTCATGAGCTCCGGTTATCCAAGGAAGCATATCTTAATATGGTTCGGATTTGGGGTGGTGGCGTAACGCCTCCGGAGGAATTTTTCAGGATTTGCGACGAGCTCGGATTGCTCGTGTGGCATGATTTCTGGATCACCGGTGACTGTCAGGGAACCTGGGATAAAGGCAGCCAGGATTATCCCATAGAAACAGATGTCTTCCTGAAGAATGCTGTGGCCGTCGTTAAGAGATTGCGCAACCACCCGAGTCTCCTGGTGTGGACTGCGGGAAACGAAGGGCATCCGCGCAAAGAGATCTATGTTCCCTTGCGCGATGAAATAGTTGCAAAGCTGGATGGAAACCGTCCCTTTCTTCCTTCTTCCGGCTACACGGAACCGCCGGAGAACTGGGGGCTTTCCTGGCCCGATAATCAGAAGGCGGGTTCCTATTCCGGCGGACCTTATAGCTGGATCGATCCGCGTGAATACTTTCAAAAAGTCAAGGCGGGCAAAGACTGGCTTTTCAAGAACGAGGTGGGTCTCCCCTCCGTCCCGCATTGGGAGAGTCTGGGAAAATTCATCCCGGACCTGACACCGGATCCTGATGTGAAGTTTCCTCTCAACCATACATGGGGCTATCATGACGCCTGCGAAGGCAATGGAAAGTACAGCCTTTATGATCGTGCCATCCGCGAGCGTTATGGGGAACCAGCCGATCTCAAAGATTATGCGCAAAAGGCCCAGTTGGTGAATGCCGAAAGCTACCGCGCCATATTCGAAGCCGTAAACCAAAATATTGGGCAGACAGCCGGTGTTCTCCTCTGGAAAACAAACCCGGCATGGCCCAGTGTGATCTGGCAGCTTTACGACTGGCATCTGCGGCCGCATGCGGGATATTATTTTGCAAAGAGAGCCAATGAACCCCTTCACATCCAGCTCGACCTCGATGATCGGAGCGTGACGGTTGTCAATCATTTTTCCGCCCCCAAAAAACCGCTCTTGGCTGTAGCCCACCTGTACAGCTTGGATATGGAGGAAATTTGGGCAGAAAAGGCCGATGTCGAAATCGATGCCCATTCTAGTTCGGCTGTGTTCAAGGTTGAGTTCCCCGAAGACGTTCCCGAAAGCGTGTGTTTACTGGACCTTCGTCTGAATAACGCGGAGGGAATCAGTGTCTCGCATAATCTCTACTGGCTAGCTTCAAACGATGATTTCTCAGCCCTGGAAAAGCTGCCCACAGTGGATCTGGATGTGAATATTGCGGTACTGGAAATGGGGAAGCTGAGGATTCACAAAATCCATTTTTTCAACGATTCTGATTCGATCGCGTTCTTCGTGAACCCGAGTATCCGCAAAGGAAAAGAGGGGCCGGAGATCCTCCCGAGCTTCTGGAGCGACAACTATATCAGTCTTTTGCCGGGTGAAACAAAGGATTTGATCGTTGAATTTGAAGATGAGCAGCTTGAGGGAGCGACGCCTTATTTGGGAGTGGACGGTTGGAATATCCGATCCAAGCTCGTTAAAATCGATTGATGAGATGAATATCTTGCCTCGCTTTTACTTCTCCGGAAATTTCTCCTTCAACCAGGCGATGGCCTCTTCAGGACCTTTGAGTCTCTCACTCCATCCCGGAGTGGGATTCCGGAAATAGATGTCGTAGCGCGTGGTGATGGCCTCGGAGATATCACCGAATTTGCGGGTGGCCTCGAATTTTTCGTGGAAGAAGAGGGGATAGTTATAATGGGGGGAGAACTCCAACATTTCCTCTTTTTTCAGGGAATTCAGAATGGCTCCGACGAGCGCGGCCTGGTGCAGAAAGATCCTTTTATACACATCCTCTTGGCACATCTCGGCGAAGACCGGATCTTCATACAGTTTTTTAAAATTTTCGGGCCACCTTTTGAGGATCCCTTGCTCGGGTCTTACGACCATCAATCCGGCGTTGAAATAGGGGCGGAGTGTTTTTTGGTCGGCGGGAGTGACCATGGGGAATAGAGCGGATTCAGGGATGGATAGGTTTTTGTAAACACGACTCCAAAAGTCATCCGGCGGTTCGGAGTAGAGCGAACCGATATTCTGGTGCATCACCGGACGGTATCCCAGGCTTTTGTCTCTGGGAAGCATAAAGTCTACCGGCTCTTTAAGGATGACGGTGTCTTCATCCAACCAGGCCAAGATCTCTGATTGGGTTGCGGCCTTGGCTTCAGCCTCGGCCGCCGCGAATACCTTTCGAGCAAAATAATAGTCGAGTGCCTCTCGAGGTGCGGCACTCTCGTAAATATCCGCCTGAAGCGCGTCGAACTCGTGTAAAATACTTTTATATTTTTCTCTCGAGCCCTCGGGAATGTAGATCCAAATTTGAGCATCTTGAAAACGACCGGCAAATTTGCGAACACTCTCTGCGAACACCAACATGTGCGATAGCTGTTCCGTCCCTTCTGCGAAACCTGCAAAAATGATCTTCTGCCCTCCCCCTCCTGTTTTGTTCTCCGCGCACAAGGATCGCGGTGAAGGATTACGGTCGCCTGCTGCGGAGAAGGGAAGGATTGTTAGTATGCTCAAAAGCAGAGAAAAACAGAGTTTTTTCATGGGAGACCTCCGTATTCTGTCTATAAAAGGGTATACGTAAGAGGCGGAAAGATGTTTATGCGGATGGAATGTCACTCATCATAGACACGGAGGTAGTATTGACTGTTGCGGATCATGCGAGTGACGCTTCCAGCCGGGTC
>JASFEP010000169.1:0-9080 GCA_050124775.1 Candidatus Aminicenantota bacterium | reverse complement strand
TCATTGATGTCAGTAGATGCAGCCTCGGGTTCTTTGGGCCGCGCAAATTCAAGAAGTCCTTTGACGATATCCTTACACCGGGTGGTTTCCTTCACAATTCTTTCCAGGTTCTCGTAGTAAGGGCTTTCCCTATCCATATCTTCCAACAGCAGATGGCTGTAGATCAAGATTCCGCCAAGGGGATTGTTGATCTCGTGAGCAACGCCTGCCGCTAATTTTCCCAAGGAGGCCAGCTTTTCCGTCTGGAGCAGAAACGCCTGGGCCTCTCTCAATTCCCTGGTGCGCTCTTCCACCTTTTTTTCGAGTGTTTTCCCCCAATCGATAAGCTTTGCGTTGGCCGCCTCCAAGTCTGCCGTCATCCGATTGAATGAATCGGCCAGAATTCCGATCTCATCCTGAGACTGGACTTCGACTTTATGCGTCAGATCTCCTTTGGCAATTTTTTGGGTGGCTAAAGCCATGTGATGAAGAGGATTGATGATGCGCGTCGTGGAAAAATAGAGAATAACGAGAAGCAAGATGACCAAAAGAACCGCTAAAAACGCAAACGTCAGGATCACACGATTGGTGATGTCGATATAAGGCCGCTCCAGCATTCCCACATAAAGAATACCGATCGTCTCGCCAGAGATGCTTCGGATGGGCTCATAAGCTGTGATATACCAGTCGTTCACCACAAACGCCCGGTCGATCCAGGGCTTTCCTTCGACCAGAACAGCCTGGTTGACCTCCCTGGAAACACGTGTTCCGATGGCCCGCTCTCCCCTTTCGTTTCTGACGTTCGTCGAAACGCGGAGGTCCTGTTGAAAAATCGTTGCAGTGCCGATCTCGCGACCCTTGTATTTGTCTTCCTTGTAAACGATCTCCTTCACGCGGTCAACGATCTCGTAGTTGCGATTGATGAGGATTCCTCCATAGAGAACGCCTATGATCTCGTTGCTCTCATTCAGAACAGGACATGCGGCCTTGAGCATCATGCCTTTGTCTTCTTTGTTCTCCGGTCTCGGTGCCGCTTTAGGCGTTTCCACGAATTCCATGTAGGCTCGTTCTGCGAGTGTTTCTGATTCTTTGAGGAGTTCGGACCGGGGGACAATTTGGGGATAAGAACAGATACCTCCCTGGAGGGCCTGACTGACGATTCGGTCATGAGCTTGGGAGTCACCGAAAACATCGAGATTACGTGTCCGGAGGACTACTTTTCCCCCGTCATCTGTCAGCGTCAGAATGTCCAGTTGGTTTTCCTCTCGAATCCTGCACAAATATTTGCAGAGGGCCTCTCTCTTTTCGTTTTCAATGGCATCTCTGAGGGTTTCACTCGAGCCTGTGAAACAGATAATTTCTTTGATATCGTTGAGTTTTTCGTTGAACACCATCCATGCCGCAGCCAGATCATGGCGCACTTTGGCTTGTGCTTGGGAGATGATTGTCCCCTTGACCAAGCGCGACCCGAAGAATAAGGTCAGCGAGCCGCCTACGACGATCACCACAAGAAAACTGAGAATGATCTTTGTCCGTAAAGATAGTGATCGAAGTTTCATGTGTGTCCGAGAAGAAATCTTATCCTAATGAACCCAATATTTCAAAAGTTCATTATACAATAAAAGAGCTGAGGGCATAAAATGGAGCTTTTCGACGGATAGCATCCTGATAACAATGATGAGATTTGTTCTCGTCACTTTGATAAGTAACCCCATTTTGTGGTGGATAAAGGGTAAGAGGAGCGAGGCCGTGGATTTGTACTTTAAAGGACAGGGATCGCTCTATGTGGACTTGTTACAATCAGCCCAAACAGAGTGTTTTCGGACTTTGCGCTCGGATTCGTTCCTTTTCTGTTTCTGAGAATTATCTAAGGTTCATTAAATTTGTAGGGAAGAAAATTGAAAATATTCCGTCTAAGGATATGTAAAGTAAAATTTACGGAAAAATTTGAAGAAAACGAGCTTAAAAGTCTATATAATGTATCAATTGTATATCTTTATTTGTTTCAAGCTATGATTGAATGCAAGCCGAAACTTGCAAATGAATGATACATAAGTCAATGGAATGGTGTTGCGATGCGAAAACTAGCCATATGTGTTTTAGCTGCGATTTTGGTGCTGACAGTCGGTTGCGGAAAATCCGATCGAGCGGACTCTGAGGAAAAAACGGCCTATCAACAGACGGAGCAGCAAGGCGATAAAAGGTCTCCGGATGGGGGAGTTTCACCGAAAAGAGAGGCACAGAAAGCGCAGGCGGATACTCCAGGAGAGGAGAAGCCTGAGGCTACCCTGGAAGACATCGACGTCGATAAACTCGATATTCCCGACCGCCTGAAAGAAGCGATCAAATCAGGTCAGATTCCCAAAGAACGCGTCCGGGAAATCCTTGCTCGGATGGGACAGGGGCCAGGCGAAAGCGGTCCAGCCGCTCTCGTTAATGTGACGCCGGTTGAAAGGAAAAGCCTGAATTCCTACCTGGTCCTCAACGGAATTGTCGAGCCGGAGCGTAAAGTCGAGATATTCGCCCGCCTTTCGGCATATGTGAAACAGATCGTGAAGGAGGAGGGCGCATTTGTTAAAGAGAATGACGTGCTGGCTCTACTCGACGATAAAGAAATCCGGATCAGTTATCAGCAGGCCAAGATCCAACTGGAACAAGCACGGCTCAGTCTCGAGGAAGCAGAAGCCAATTTTAAGCGCAGTCAGGAGCTCATCAAAAAAGACCTAATCTCCGAGCAGGAGTTCCAAACCACTGAAGCGACCTATAAGCAGAGACAGCTCGATTACCAAAACCGACAGGAAAGCTTCAAAGACCTCGAGCTTCAGCTGAATTGGACACGCATCCGTTCGCTCTCCGATGGATACATCACCGAACGGCTCATCGAGGTCGGAGACCGGGTCACAACAAACCAGCAGGTCTACACGATCGAGGACTTTTCGCCGCTTTTAATCCGTGTGTTCGTCCCGACATCCGACTCCGTCAAGCTAAAAACAGGAATGCCCGCAGAAGTCACTACGGAGATTATAGAAGGATACATCTTTCAAGGAAGTGTCAAATTGATCAATCCCCGGGTCGACGTACAGACCGGAACGGTCAAAGTGACCATCGAGGTGTTCGACGAGACCAGAAATCTCAAACCGGGCATGTTCGTTGAGGCCAAAATCGTTATCGGGAAGAAAGAGAATGTGCTGGTCATCCCACGCAAAGCCATTCTTTTCAAACAGAATAAAACATACGTCTTTGTCATGAATCAGAATCAAGTCTCTCAGAGGGAGATCACCCTGGGGCTTACCGAAGAGGATCACGTCGAGATATTGAGCGGTCTCGAACAAGGGGAGGTCATCGTGACAGTCGGTGTGGAAGGACTCGACGACGGAGAGAGGGTCGAAGTCGTCCAATGAAGATCGTCAAGTTTTCCATCAACCACCCGGTTTCTGTGTTTATGTTTACAGTTGCGGCCATCATCTTCGGGTTCATCTCCTATTCAAAACTGCGGCTGAACCTCCTCCCCAAGATATCCTACCCCACCCTGACCATCCAGACTGAATATCCGGGAACCGCTCCCTCCGAGATCGAGAATATCATCTCCAAGCCCATCGAAGAAACTTGCGGTGTCGTGGATAACGTGGTGCGCATTTCGTCTGTCTCGCGGGCAGAGCTTTCCGAAGTCACTGTCGAGTTCGCATGGCACACCAACATGGATTTCGCCACGCTGAAGCTCAGGGAAAAGCTGGATCTTCTCCGGCTACCTGTCGGTGCCACAAAACCCATCATCCTCAGGTACGATCCCAATCAGGAGCCGATCATGAAGCTGGGCATAACCGGCGACACAGATCTTGCCCGCATCCGTTACATCGCCGAGAGGGAGGTCAAGCAATCACTGGAAACAATCGAAGGTGTTGCCGCATGTTCCATTTCGGGGGGACTGGAGGACGAGATCCATATCGACCTCGACGAGCAAAAACTCAGCTTGCTGAATATTCCCATCACCACAGTGGCCACCCGTTTGGCTCAGGAGAATGTCAACCTTTCGGCCGGGATTCTCAAGCAGAAAGACAGCCAATACCTGGTCCGGACCGTGAATCAATTCGTAGAAGTCGAAGAGATTAAAGACATCATCATCGAAAGGCGCGACGATGTTCAAATAACGCTTGGAAGTATCGCCGATGTCTACAGGGGACACAAGGAGCGAAAGGTCATATCCCGGATCAACGGACGGGAATGCATCGAAGCAGCCATCTACCGGGCTGCGGATGCCAACACAGTGTCTGTCTCGAATGCGGTGACAGAAAGACTCGATCATGTGCGGGACAATATTCTGAAACCCAGGGACATGGACTACTTGGTGATCACCAACCAGGCCAAGTTTATCAAGAACACGATCAATGAAGTCAAACGTACCGCTGTGATCGGGGGCTGTCTGGCCATACTGGTCCTGCTCTATTTTTTGAAAAATTTCCGAAGCACGTTGATCATTGGCGCAGCCATTCCCATCTCGGTGATCATCACATTCTTTCTGATGTATTCTTCCAACATCACACTGAATATCATCTCCCTCGGAGGCCTGGCATTGGGAATCGGCATGCTGGTGGATAACTCGATCGTGGTGTTGGAGTCTATCCAGCGATACAGGGAAAAAGGCACCGACCTTTACACAGCTTCGCTCGAAGGGACATCCGAAGTCGCCGGAGCCGTCGCAGCTTCTACATTCACGACGGTGGCTGTTTTTTTCCCCATCGTTTTTGTCGAAGGGATCGCAGGACAGCTGTTCAAGGATATGGCTCTCACCGTCACCTATTCTCTATTGGCCTCTCTCGTTGTTTCGCTGACGCTCGTTCCCATGCTGAACTCCGCTCTTCGCCGAGAAACCTCCAAAGAAAGACTGGCCGGCTGGCTTAAATTTATCTTCAAACCTTTAGATAAAGTCTACAATAGATTCTTCGAGAGTTATAAAAAAGCGCAGGACATTTCCTTTGCACGGAGAAAGATAATCGTTTTCTCTGTAATACTACTATTCTTCGTCTGCATCTTCCTGTCCCGCTTCATGGGGCAGGAGCTAATCCCGGTTATATCCCAAGGAGAGTTTCTGATAAACATCGAATTTCAGCCGGGAACATCCCTCAAGGAAAATTCGGCGATTATCTCTGACATCTCCAATACTTTGGGACAGTACGAAGAGATCGAAAGTATCTACGAGCTGATCGGAAAAGGCTCACGAGGAGGGATTTCTTTCCAGGAAGAGAGGGAAAATCTTTCGGAATTCACCGTCCGACTGAACGAGGGAATACTGGGACGGAAGGAAGACCGCATTATGGATCGTGTTCGGGCTGACCTTGAAAAATTTCCCACGACAAAAGCGAAAGTCTACAAACCCCGACTTTTTTCCTTTAAAGCACCGCTGGAAGTGGTGGTAGCGAGCAACGATCTCGATGTCATAAAAAAAGTTTCCGATGAACTTCTCGAAAAACTCCGCGGCATCGAAGGCATTATCGACCTCAAATCCAGCATGGAAGAGGGTTATCCGGAGATACAGATCATTTTCAACCGCGCCATCCTGGCATCACAGAACATGACCATCAACTCTGTGGGGTCGCAGATCCGGAATAAGATCGAAGGAGAGGTCGCTACGCGGTTTATAGAAAGCGATAGGGAGGTCGACATACGCGTGCGACTCTCGGAGGACTTTCGTGACCGGGTGGACAAAATCAGCCGAATCAACATCCGTAACGGATTGGGTGTCATGGTCCCGCTCAAAGCGCTGGCGGAAATTCGGATCAGCGAAGGACCGGCAGAGATCCGTCGGATATTGCAACAGAAATCTGCGGTCATCACAGGCAATATCTCAGGGATTTCTCTTGATGATGCGAAAGAACAAGTCCTGGCTAAGACCGAAAGTATGGATTGCCCTTCTGGTTGTTCGATCTACCTTGCGGGTCAGAGTATGGAGCAGGATGTGGCTTTTTCCTCCATGATCTTCGCTATTTTTCTCGCGATCTTCCTGGTTTATCTGGTGATGGCTTCCCAGTTCGAATCATTCAAGAAACCGTTCATCATCATGTTCACGATCCCATTGGGCATCATCGGAGTGATAATCATCGGGCTAATCTTCAGCATGTCGATCAACGTGATCGTACTCATCGGACTGGTTATTCTCTCCGGGATCATCGTGAACAACGCCATCGTTCTCGTGGATTACATCGGACAACTCCAGGCTCAGGGCATTGGAAAACTGGAAGCCATAAAAACAGCCGCTCAGGTGAGATGGCGGCCTATCCTGATGACCACGATTACGACTGTTCTTGGATTGCTTCCTATGGCCCTGGATTTTAACGAGGGTTTCGAGATCCGAATTCCCCTGGCATTGACCTTGATCGGGGGCCTTATCTTCGGTACATTCCTGACGCTCATCTTCATCCCCTTGGTATACAACTGGGTGGTCAGGGAAAAGGAAGCTGTTGGAGAAAGGGAATCCCTTCTCATGCGATCCTTAAAAACCGCAAAACTCGCACTTTCCCCGGATAGGACAAAAGAGAGAGAAACATGAATCTCCCCCAATTCGCGATAAAAAAACCCGTGTCCGTTATCGTGGCGATGCTGGTCTTCATCACCATCGGCATCATTTCTATCATCAAACTTCCCTTGGAGATGATGCCCGACACATCTTTCCCCGGACTTATGGTTCAAGTGCCTTATCCCTCTTCATCCCCTGAAGAAGTAGAGAGGATCATCACCCGCCCGCTGGAGGATATTCTTTCGACGATCAACAACTTGGACAGCATCAGCTCCACATCGTCCTCCTCTTCATCCCGGATCCATATGCAGTTCAAGGGGGGCACCAACATGGATCTGGCCACCATGGAGATCCGCGACAAGATCGACCAGATCCGCAACGACCTGCCGGACGACATCGAAAATATCCGCATCCGCCGCTTTTCCTTCAATGACCGACCCGTGATTTATTTCAGCCTCGCTCTTCCGGGCAACCTCGAAAACCTCTACTACTGGTCGGAGAACTACATCACTCAAGAGCTCGAGAGGATCGAAGGAGTTGCCAATGTGGATATTCGGGGAATCCGGAACAAAATCCTCACCATATACTTGAAACCGGAGATCTTCTATTCCTCTTCGATCCGCATTATGGACCTCATCGACACCATCCGCAACAACAATATCAACATTTCTGCAGGGTATGTCGAGGACGAACAGGTCCGTTACGTCACACGGGTACCGGGTGAATTGAAAGTCGTGGAGGAGGTAAAAAATCTGCCTCTCAATGAGAAGGGCCTGACCATCTCCGATGTGGCCCGTGTAACTTATGACTATCCCGAAAAGGATGATTTCAACCGTCTCGACGGGCATGAGACCGTACGCTTCCAGATCTATCGCGCGTCGAACGCCAATATCGTCGATGTTTGTAGCGCCGTCAAAGAAACTATGGCACGAATCAAGGACACCGAGCCGTCCCTGAAGGATATGAATGTCATCTTCTACAGGGATCAGTCTGAGGACATTTTAAACAGTTTGAAGGATCTGACCATATCCGGTGTTGTCGGAGGTTTGCTGGCGGTGATCGTTTTGTTCGTTTTCCTAAGAAAATTCAGGACCACTGTGATCATCGCCATCGCCATTCCGATGGCGATGGTTTTCACCTTTAGCTTTATGTATCTTTACAGGGCGATTTTCCGCACTGCAATAACGATAAACATCATATCTTTGAGCGGATTGATGATGGCCGTGGGCATGTTGGTGGACAACAGCGTTGTCGTCCTGGAAAATATCTTCCGGCTGCGCCAGGAGAAAAAATATGAGCCTCTCAAAGCAGCCACACAGGGGGCTACAGAAGTCGCCCTGGCTGTCACAGCCTCCACGCTGACAACTCTGGTCGTTTTTATATCTCTGGGTTTTATGTCTCAGTCGGGATTCGGCCGTTTTATGCAGGATTTTGCGCTGACGATCTCCCTTGCTTTGGTCGCTTCATTGCTTGTGGCCCTCTCTTTCATCCCCCTGGCGAGCAGTCGGCTGCTGGCAGGAAAGGCCAAGGAGAAGGCGAAGTGGCTCATCAAGCTCACCGCTATCTACGAGCGCATTATCAGCTTCACTATCAAGAACTGGAAGAGCAAACTTCTCGTCGTCGGTGCGGCTATAGGAATCTTTTTCGTCTCTTTCCATATGCTTGGAAATATCGAGCGAGAGTACATGGCGAGCAGCGATGAACGGGAAGTCGATATTTCTGTTTATATGCCCCGAAGCTTCACGATCGATCAGATGAAATCCCTGTTCAACACTTATGAAAAATTGCTTCTATCTCAAAAAGAAGAGCTGTCCATAAAGTACCTGACCACTGACTTCGGAACTCGATACGCACGCCAGGGCCGATTCCGTGGATCTATTGAGTTGGCATTGACGGAGGAAGGGCCGTCTGTCGTCGAGATCAAAGAACGCTTGAAGGAGCTCCTCCCCAAGCGCGCTGGTATCGAATATGAATATGCGGAAAGGCGCGGTCGTCATGGTCATTTTATGGGGATCTCCGTTGAGCTCATCGGACTGGATTACACCAAATTGACCCAACTTGCCCCAGAAGTCATCGAGAAGCTCAGAATTCTCCCGGATGTCGAAGATATTACGAGCGACCTGGAAGGAGGAGACACACAGCTGATGGTCCAAGTGGATCGAAGGAAAGCGGAAAGCTCCGGAGTGGACAGCCGGATGGTGGCGCAGACGATCTCGAGATCTATTTCAGAAAGGCCCATCGGAAAATTCAAAACAGAAAATAGAGAGATCGATATCATCCTCAAGATGCATGAAGACGACGGCTTCAGCGAGGAAGACCTCAGGAATATCAGCCTCCCGACAGAATCCAAAAGGATCCCGATCTCGGCTGTTTCATCAATCTCTTACCGCATGGGATCCACGGACATCCGGAAGGAAAACAAAAAATCAAAATTGACCATACGTATCAATACCAAATCGAGAGGTATGATGGGCATCTCTAATCAAGTCACTCAGATCATGGAAACCATTCCATTTCCCGAAGGTTACAGTTGGAGCCTGGGCTCTGGATGGAGGCGTTTTCAGGAGTCAGAGAGCGAATCGAATCTGGC
>JASFEP010000168.1:0-9094 GCA_050124775.1 Candidatus Aminicenantota bacterium | reverse complement strand
TGTAATCGCGAATTTTGTAATTTATAATTTAAATACATGCGGCGAATTCAATCCCAAAAAAAAGGAGGGCTCTCATGACAGCTGCAAGAAAAATCATCGCTTTGCTGATTATCATTTTTTTCGGCATTCCCATCCTATTCGGCGTCATCTGGTTCGTAGGATTGACCAAAGCCACGGTTTCTCCCGAATTTCTCACAGACCTTCCGCGGGAGATAATCGCGGATATTCCGGAGATGGCTGAGGAGATATTCAGAGACGCCCAGTCAGAAAGAGTCATTACAGACGATAACACCCGCGCATGGTTCAGGGCAGCGGCCGATGCCGGAGTGACACCCACACAGGTGATGGAAGAAACCGGCCTTCACGACTGGCTCAGAAACGAATTGTCAGAAAAGCTGCGCGAGACCGGGGAAGTGCTGCGCGGCAAAAGGAGAGCGAGGACCATCGTTCTGGACCTGCGTCCCCTAAAAGAGATCCTGCTCCGCGATGATATCGACAGGTACATGATGCGGATCCTGGAAAAACTCCCTCCATGTGATGATGCAGGAAAACAAACTTGGATGGAGATAGCGGAAGAGGACTGGACTGATGAATGGCCGCCTCCCTGCCGACCTGATCTGGATATCGCCCTAGAGGTTTTAAGGTATGAGCGAATCGAAGCTGTCTCCGAGATGGAGGAGGAAGTCGAGATTTTTGAGGATGTGCATTTTATCCCCTTCGGTATATCTCGGGCTATCACATGGTTTTCCTATTCGCTTTTTCTGATTCCAGCATTCTTCATTTTTATCGGCGCCCTGATCGCCGCCACATCTCCAGCCAGTTTCTTCCGATGGGCCGGTGTCTCTATCCTTTTCGCAGCCATACCCGCTCTTTTGCTCTCCCTGTTCGTCAGGACCGTATCCCTCTGGGCGCTCAACTTCGTACCTTACTCTTATTCCCATGCGGAGACCTGGTCGACGGAACTGAACGATCTGATACTGGAAAAGACAAGTTGGATCCCGGTTATGATCGTCGAACATCTTTTTTCGCCGGTGGTAGCCATCTCCGGTACCGTTTGTATCATCGGCTTGGTGATCTTTGTGATCTCCTTTATGGTCCGTGACCGAGTCCAAACAAGGATTGTCGAGAGGCAGATCGTTTCTCCGGCACCGGAGGCTCAAGAAAAATCGACACAACCCGAGGAAAAACCAAGCGAAATCGATGAAAAATCCGATGAGGGAGAGAAAAAGCTCGGCGAAAAAGAGGCCGTGAAGACAGAAGATGCGGATAAAGAACCGAAAGAACCCGAATCCGAATCCCCGGAAGCCGAAGGGAAAAAACCGGAAACCAAAAAACCAAAAACCGACACAAAGAAACCCGATAACGAAGAAGACTAACCCCATTCCCCCGCAGATATCCCTTTTACATCCTGACCTATAAGTGATACAAAGAGAGCATACAACTTTATGCGCACCTCCATATCTATCCCGGGAAGCGACATATCATGAAACAAGAACGCGTAAGAGTTCTGAAAGATAGAGTACAAACCCAGGGGCCTGTCGTATACTGGATGAGCCGGGACCAGCGGGCCCGTGATAACTGGGGACTTCTTTACGCTCAAAAGATGGCTCTACAATCCAAGGAGGCATTAGGAGTCGTTTTTTGTCTGGTGCCTGAATTTCTTGGAGCGGGCATCCGGCAGTATGGATTCATGCTCAAAGGACTTCAGGAAACGGAAGGATATCTCAGGGAGAAACACATCCCATTTTTCCTGCTCAAAGGCTCTCCGGACGTTGAATTGCCCGAGTTTGTACGCCAGAGGGGTGTCAGCGCTGTCGTTACAGACTTCGATCCTCTCCGCATCAAAAAGATGTGGAAAAAAAAGGCCGCCCAACGGATCGATATCCCCTTCTTAGAGGTCGACACCCACAATGTCATTCCCTGCTGGCATGCGTCCCCCAAACAGGAGTTCGCCGCTTACACCTTTCGTCCAAAGGTTAAAAGAATGCTGGATGAATTTTTGGAAGACTTCCCTCCACTCAAAAAACACTCCATTCCCTGGAAGAAAAAAATTCCGCGTACAGATTGGGAAAGCGCTCGGAAAAGCCTGAAAGTGGACCGAAGGATCGAAGAGATCGGTTGGCTAGAATCTGGCGAAAAGGCAGGAACAAAGATTTTGAATCATTTTGTAAAACATAAACTTTCCGACTACGATGTGGGAAGGAATGATCCCAACAGAGATGCTCAGTCCGAGCTCTCCCCTTATCTCCATTTCGGACAGATCTCGGCCCAGAGGGTTGCCCTCGAAGTTCGTAAATACGGCCTTTCGGGCCAAAACCGAGATGCCTTTCTAGAGGAACTCATCGTCAGGAGAGAATTGGCCGATAACTATTGCTATTACAACGAAAACTACGACAATTTCCTGGGCTTTCCCGATTGGGCAAAAAAATCCCTCGAAGAACACAGAAAAGATACAAGGGAATACCTGTACCCGTACGAACAGTTGGAACAGGGAAAAACCCACGACGGGCTGTGGAATGCGGCCCAAATCCAGATGGTCAAAACGGGAAAGATGCACGGCTACATGCGGATGTACTGGGCAAAAAAAATATTGGAATGGACAGAAAGCCCCGAACAGGCTCAAAGGTTCGCGATCGATCTCAACGACACCTACGAACTCGATGGCCGTGATCCGAACGGATACACGGGGATCGCATGGTCGATCGGAGGGGTGCATGACCGGGCATGGTTCAACCGGCCGATATTCGGGAAGATCCGTTTCATGAGCGCCAAAGGCGCCCGAACCAAGTTCGACGTCGAAGCCTACATCTCGAAAGTGGAATCCCTCTGATCAGGGTATTTTCCCGGCTTTTTTGACGATCTGTCTGGCGAGGTCCTTAAAAACGAACAGGTGGAATGGCATTGTCAGCCACCAGTAAAGCCGTCCCCACAGGCCTTTCGGGAGAAAATGGGCTGTCTGTGTGAGGGCCTGGTCGGAGATGGCAAATTCCAGCCAGGCCTTTCCGGGAACGATCATCTGGTTTAAAAGGAGGATGCGCTTCCCTTCTTTGATGTCGGCAACCTTCCAGAAATCCAGGCTGTCCCCGATCCTGAGCTTTTGAGAGTCTCTCCGGCCCCGATGCATCCCATGTCCACCCAACATCCTGTCCATCAATCCTCTGATCTTCCACAACCAGTCATACCGGAACCAGCCGTTCGCACCACCGATGGACTGGGCTGCATCGAACACTTTCTGTGGAGGGATCTCACCAAAAGGGACGGTCTGGACGTTTCTGTTGACCGCCTTGGCGACGCTGTCTGCCTCCTTAATATCACAGACCTCTTTGGCACTGCTGTCACACCACCGGCTCAAAACCTGGTTTTTTTCCACTTCGTCGAGGGCCCGTTCGATCGCCTCGTCGAAGGACACAGGGTGAATATCCGGAAAAAATTTCGCGGCATTGTCATTCTGAGCAATCGTCTCCGAACGCAACCCTTCGATCAGAGCACCGGCGATCCGATAGGGGACCGAAGTCATCAGCACCAGCCAATAGGAAGAAAGCTTTGGCGTGAAAACGGGAACGGGAACGATGAGTCTTCGCAAGCCCATAAGCTTCGCCGTTCTCTGAAGCATTTCTTTGAAGCTCATTTGATCAGACCCGATGTCCACGATCAGATTCGATTGCTCTTCAAGATCTTTGGCCTGCGATAAATAGGCCAAAACATCATACACGGATATGGGCTGCGTTCGCGTATGGACAAAACGCGGTGTGGTCATGACCGGGATTTTTTGAACCAGATTCCGTATGATCTCAAAGCTTGCGCTCCCGGACCCGATGATTATGCCGGCTCTGAAGAATATCGCCTGGATCCGATCCGGCTTAGCGCTGAGGATCTCTCCCGTTTCGAGACGACTGAGCAGATGCTTGCTGGCAGTCTCTTTGACTCCCAGACCGCCCAAATAGATGATCCTCTTGACACCTGCCTGGATGCAGGCTTCGCGGAAATTCGTGGCGATGGATTTATCCAGTTTGCGGTAATCCGCTTTGGCTCCCATCGAATGGATTAGGTAGTAGGTGACATCTATCCCCGATAGGGCCGCGAAGAGCGACTCTTGATCGAGAGCATTGCCCTCAAAAATTTCGAGTTTGTCCGATGGAACGAACTGAACTTTTTTTCTATTCCTGACGAAAAGCCTGAGATGAACGTCGGGATCTTCGAGAAGCTGGGCTGTAAGACGCCTTCCTATATACCCCGTAGACCCTGTCAACAGAACCTTCATGGATTTTCCTGACTATAAAATTGAATTAAACTCTAATATAAATTCTGGATTTTCATCCCACTTAAATTTATTTTGCATCCCCGCCTCAGATTCAGAAACGGAACACAGCGCCGGCGACAAGATAGTTGAGAAGCGTAAAATTGTAAACGCTTTCCACATCCGCCCCTCCTTCGAGAATGCGGTAACCGGCTTTAAGGCTGACTCTCTCGCTCAAGCGATAAAACAGGGCGAGCAACACATCTTCGGCCCTTCCCTGACCTCCGGGTGAGGCGAGAGCATCACCCTCTAGCAGAAGGCTCATCTTCGGAGAGAACATCCAATGGACACGGAAATTGAGCAGGGGAACAAAGCCAAAATCCGTGTTCGATGAGCTTTTCTCCGCATCTTCGAGCCGCACTTCAGCATCCCGGATCTTGGCTGTAAGTCCTAATCCAACTTTCCACTTTTCGGAATTTACGAAATCGAACCTGTATGTCAAACGATAGGAATTGAACTTGTAGAATGCCTTTATGTCTGTGTTCGCAGGGAAAAAGTCCTCGTTGAAAAAGATATCTTTATCGACACTTCCCTGCGCGTTCAAGCCAAGCGGGGCAAAAAGGACAGACACCGAATGCTTGGGATGAAACTGATATCCCAATCTTAAACGATAGACGATTTTGGACTCTGCAGGAAGGTCGTCTTTGAGCGAAAACAGAGTCCCCGTTTCATTGGGTATCCTGACATCGATGTAACCGGGCCAAACATACCCTCCCTCGGCATCAAAATACCAGTCGCCTTTCGCCGGAGCGGCATAGAACAGAAGAAAAATCACGACAGCCACAAAAGGAATCGAACGTGTTCGACGCATGTTTCACCTCGTCCGCCTATTATAGATGAATTTGGAAAAATTGGGAATGAGAAATCGAAAGTCCGCTCAAAGAGTCAAGGTGTCAGGTCACACATGTTCCTGTAATCCGGGAATTCTAATGAACAAAAACTCAAATAACGACCTTCAGGGGAAAATTTTCTGGCAGGTTGGGCACACATAGCTCACCCTTTGACGCCGGCCCATTTTCTTTCTGCGAATACGGCCTTTGCAAACCGGGCATGCCTTTCGATTGTAGACCCGAAATTCCGCTCGCAAGGATTCATTCTTTCGGCTTTTCTCATAAAAGAGAAGGGAAAATTCCCGAGTTTTTAGGTTGAGCGTTTTCATTCGCTTCAAAGGGATGGACCCCACAATACTCAGAGGATGAATTTTAGTTAAAAAAAGAGCTTCGTTTTTGATGATGTTCCCAACTCCCGCAAAAATAGATTGATCGAGGAGAAGATCGCAGATATACTCACTCTTGTTCAAGGAGGCGAGTTTTAAAACCTTATTCCCGTTCCAAGCGGAAGAAAGGATATCCACGTCTGCAGGATAATGATCATCTATGTCCTTGCTGGCGATAAATCGAACGGAACAGTTGTATAGGTTGACCTTTTCTTCCCCGAAGTTCAAAGACAGGCGTGGCGTCATCCCTTCCCTTTCTTGGTTAATTCTATAACTCCCGAACATCAGGAAATGCACTTTGAGGGTAACACCTGAACATACGAAAAAGAGAAGTTTTCCTCGGGTTTTGATATCGAGGACCTTTCCCCCCACGAGGATCTCTTTCTCTATTTTGGTATTCCCGGAAACAGAGAGAATTGTTTGCCCTTGAAAAGGTAATAACTTTTCAGCGATAACTTTTAGTGGAGGTCCTTCCATGGAATGCAAAATGTATTCTAGACCATCAATACGCTAACCCGGCCATTCAAAAAATAAAAAAGGTGCTCGGCGATAAATGTCCTCAGATCCAGCTTTAAAGGACGATTGCCTGAAGTCCCGCATAAGCGTTACCGATAAAATTCAAGCCGCGCTACAGCGATATCCGCCTTGAACTCTTTCCCTATGGCAACGATGGCAATGCGAACCAGTCTCTCGGCCTTCAACTCTGTTCCCAGACTTTCCGGCTTAAAATAAGAGAACGGAAGCTCGATCATGCGCCAGGTGCCGTCTGCCAGGAATTCGGCGCCATAATACTGCCAGGGACGACGGGTGTCCGTGGAACGCAGATGGATGTGATACGCATCCCCATTACCATACGCCCAGAGTCGAACTCCCTTGAATAAACTTGCATCGAAGGGCCGGTCCTCTTTGGTTAGAGGGAGAGCTATCTGAACAAAGCCCCCGTTGTTGGCCAGAGACACCTCCCCCCTGAGGCGAACACACCTTCGTCCATCGATCGTGTCATAAGCCCAGTCTGCTGTCGAAACACCACCCATCACTCGATCCGTAAACATTCTCCACCGGGGGCCAAAAGATGAGATCCCGTCGGAGCCGGAGAAATCATCGATCAGCAGACTTTCAGGCTGTCCGTTCATCATGGAATCAACAGGAAAAACAGGAAGACTCCTTCCCGATACCGAAAGAGAATGAGACATTATGAAAACGATGAGTATCACTCGCCATACAAGACATTGGGGATATCTTTGATTGTTCATATTTTCCCTCCACTTCCTATACTCCTGAATTGAAATATCCAAAAATGTCGATACGTATCATAACTGAATAGTTATCGAATTTTCGTTTATTTTTTCTTCTGGTCGATAATTACCAATCCCAGAAAGCCGTCCACGGTCACCGAGTCGCCTGTTTGAATGAGATGAGTTGCATCGGTAATGCCCGTTACACATGGGAGTCCGTATTCTCTCGCGATGATCGCGCCATGGATCAACATACCTCCCCTCCGCTCTACGATCGCTCCCGCAAGGGGCACGATAAAGGTCATATTGGGATCCACCGCATCACAAACCAGGATTTCTCCCTCTTTGAACGCAAAAAGATCCGAATCTTCGGATATCACCCGCGCATTCCCTGTAGCGAGACCCTTGCCAGCGGGCTGTCCTTTGAGTTGCCTGGCGTTCCACTCGGGCCTTTGCGCTTGCGAACTCTTCGTAACCTCAAAGCTGGGCTTGTATTCGGGATCCTCTAGGCCTTTGATGATCTGATCATCCGATAATTTCAGATATCCCGAGGGAAAACGCAGCTTCAGTCTTTTTCTCCCCTCAAGCACGGCCCTATTTAACTGGCGTTCGATCTTTCCAAGATAGACATTGTCATCATCCCTCAATCGGTAGCTGAATTTCCCCAACTCCAGCAATCCCCGAGCATAATCTTGATCATCTTCAGAAAATTTGGCAAGGAAACCTTTTGGACTGAGAGGCCTCTGAAGGGGACTCTTATTCTTTTGCTTCAAGCGTGAGGACCCCGCCAGCTCAAGAAGCAGTCCCGATAACCGTTTGAGGGGAGCGGCATCGGATTCGTCGAACACCTTCAGGTTGGCATAGTCATTCACAAAAGTCTTTAAAAGCCTCTGAAACTCCGGGTGAGTCACATCTTCAAGGTGTCCCTCTTTGATCTTCCTCATGAGTTTTTTTTCTCTTTCGATCAAAGCGGCCATCTTTTCCAGCAGCTGGTTACGCGTTAAACTGTGCATCCGCTTGGGCCGCAGCAATTCTACGAATTCATAGGGATCTTCGGGATGGACCTTATCATTGTACACCTGGCCGAACAGACGGAATCCATGGGCGAAGGGTATAAAATCTCTCCAATAAACACCCACCCATTTCTCATAGATCTTTTTTCTTCCTTTTATTTCTCGAGAGAGTTCTTTATCCGACAAAACCGAAAGATCCTTGCCGGCCATCATCTCGGATTCGAGGGTCATTTCCGGAAGAGTGTGGGTCTCGATGCGATCTCGCAACTCTTTCAAATTTTCGAAGCTTCTTCGAAGGCTCAGATACCAGGTCTTTTGGTCTTTGGATTGTTCTTTGCGGTCTGTGGTGATCGGCCTGGACTGGAGCGCATACAATACACGTTTGCGGAATGTCCATTCCACATCCTGGGGTTGTCCGAAAAACTCCTCCGCCTTTTTACCAAGATCGAACACGGCTTTCACTCGCATTGGTGAGAGAGGAGCTGTCTGAGATTTGGGAGGGCCGATCTTTTTCAAGCGCACACCACCGCCAAACGGCATAAAAATCCTGTCGCGCAATGCCGGTGTGTGGGCTAGAATCTTTCCATCGATCCTTCTAAGGATCCAGCGGTCGGGCTCTACCGTTCCGTCCACCAATCCCTGATTGAGACCATACACGGCTTCGACAACAGATTGGGTGTCATCCAAGGGATTCTGCCCGAAAAAGACCCCTGAGCGATCTCCTGATACAAACTCCTGGACAACTACTGCCATGGCGCTCTTTTCCAGGTCCAGACCAAGCTCTTTTCTGTAAAGAATGGCGGCATCCGACCACAAGGAGGCCCACACAAGCTTTATGTGTTTGATAATGGCTTCGGTGCCAGTGACATTGATGTAGGACTCATGAATCCCCGCAAAAGAAACTTGTGCCGAATCTTCCCCCAAGCCAGAGGATCTGACCGCTACAGGAGTCTCGCGAAAACGAGAATCCAAGCTTTCTTTGAGTATTCGGGCCAGGTCTCCCGGAAGATCGACACGCAAAAAGAGATTACGGATGCGGAGGGCCGTATCCCACATCTCTTCCCAACGGGCATTGTCCAATCTTTTCCGGTGAATTTCCATGAGGATCTTTTTATCCAATCCCGTAGAGATAATAAAGGAGCGGTAAGCGTCGGCACTCAAGCACACCGCCCGCGGGACCTCCAGGCCCCCCGCTTTAAGACGGGCAAGGGCAAATCCCTTCCCACCGACCAAAGGGCGGTGCTCTTCGCGAATATCCTCGATGGGCCAAAGGATCATTTTATACAGTAAACTCCAAGACCTTTTGAAACTCGGAAACGACGATATATTTTTT
>JASFEP010000167.1:0-9108 GCA_050124775.1 Candidatus Aminicenantota bacterium | reverse complement strand
CATCCTTGGCATGAAGACGACTGAAAAGGGACAGATCGTTTTCGTCGACAATCCCGGTATCCACAAACCCCTCCACAAATTGAACAAACGCATGATGAATATCGTTTATTCATCGTTGGAGACCTCTGATCTTCTCTGCCTGCTTATCGATGCCTCCCTTAAATTCGGACACGGCGACCAATTCGTCATCGACACACTCAAAGATATCACAACACCCGTATTTCTACTCATCAATAAGGTCGACATCATAAAAAAAGAAAAGGTTCTCGTCATCATCGATAAATACAAGGACCTGATGGACTTTAAGGAAATTATTCCGATTTCAGCGCTAAAAGGCACGAATGTGGGTGTTCTTGAGGATATGATCTACAAATTCCTCCCCGAGACGGATAAGACCTACGCCGATGATGATATCTCCCGCCAATCCGAGCGTTTTCTGCTCTCCGAGATCATCCGGGAAAAGATCCTGAGCCATGTGCGGGAAGAGCTGCCTTTCGTAACGGCGGTCTACATCGACACGATCGAAGACCGGGGCGTTATGGAGAAACACCCGAAAAAGCGAAGTTTGAAGTATTTGAAGGCTACGATCTTTGTGGAAAAGGACAACCATCGCAAGATCATCATCGGCAGGCACGGCAGCCTGATCAAGGCCGTCGGTATCGAGGCCCGCAAAGAAATGGAGAAGATCTTGGATGCAAAGATCTTCCTCGACCTGCAGGTCAAGGTCAAAGAACGCTGGCGCGACAAGGCCAATGTGCTCGATCTCATCGAAAGACAATAATAGTCTACATCAACTATTTCTTTCTTAAAACCCCAGATTCTAATTCCATAGTTGTGCTCTTTGTATCACGATGGAAAGACGAAATTTTGATTTTATAACTCAAAGTTATAAAAAATCACAAAAATCGAATTTTTTATAACTAGCAGTCATATTTTTAATAAACTGAGTTCTGTGGAAATATTATTGACAAGTAATGTACGACGATAAACCAGATGAGATGAAAGGATGTGGTGGACCAAAGTATTGACATTAAAGGCGTTTGATGCGAAAATCTTGAAATCCAATTTGTGGTGAGTGTAGCTCAACAGGTTAGAGCACTGGACTGTGGATCCAGAGGTTGGGGGTTCGAGACCCCTCACTCACCCCACCCAACTTCTTTAAACTCTCCAAAATGGCCGTGTATATCGACTATAATGCTTCTCTTTCCAGCTCCTTTTTAATATCAAGAATTTTATCTTTTAGTTTGGGGATCCTAAGCTTAACAACCCTCCAAGTAAGTTTAAGATCGATCCCAAAATATTCATGAATAAGAATATCTCTCATTCCTGAAATCGCTTTCCATGGAATATCGTAATGTTTATTCTTGAATTCAACGGGAATGTTTTTGATAGCTTCGCCAATGATCTCGATTCTGCGAATTACGGCATCTTATTGTTGCGGATTACCTAGAAATTCCTTTTCAGTTGTATCCTTTGTGTAGTCTTCGATAAGCTCAATAGATTCCAGAATATGCTTTAGGAATATCAAAAAATCTTTTTTCACAAAACGGCCTCTTGTTCATCCAAAATTTTATCTCTAAGAAGGGGATGAAGAGAATCATATGTGAGAACATCGACTTTCTTTTTTAGAATTTCTTCGAGTTCGATTTTCAAAGCAGCCAATTCAAGCAGAGTGGCCGTTTCGGGCATTTCAACGAGTACATCGATGTCACTATCTTCAGTACTATCCTCTTTAACAGTTGAACCAAATAAGGAAGCTTTCTTTATTCCATATTTATTGAGAAGTGGAATCATCTTCTTTTTTATTTCTGGAACTGTCATATTGCTACTCCCTTTTTCGTTTAAATCCTAATTTATTTTTGGTTTTTTATCAAGAGAACTCGCGAATCCTTCGAATCCCTCGATGTCTTTCTTTATCCCTTGTTTTTTGTTGACATAGATTACCATGTTTGATTGAATTATCATCAAGTCAAGAGGGTTTCATATTGAGTAACAGGAGGTTTTCTATGAAAAAACTCGGCCTAATTTTACCTCTAGCTCTGATTTTATGCTTTATGGTAGGCTGCCAGGACAAGGAAGCGATAGCAGAGCTTGAAGAGTTCAGAGCCCAGGCAGCAGTCGAAGAGCAGAATATTCAGCTCTTTAAAAGCTTTTATAAAGCAGTGGAATCGGGGGATGTAGAAAAAATGAGAGAGTACTATAGTCCTGAAACTGTCTACTACAGCCCGTCAGGAAATCTGAATCCAATGTCTGGAGAAGAAAACATAAAGTTTACCAAAATGATTATGGAGGCTATTCCAGACATCTCACACAATTTTGAAGAAATATATGCTGTGGATAACAAGGTTATTGCCAGGGGTATGATAGAAGGTACTCAAGAAAACGAACTTGAAGGATTCCCACCGCCAGGCAATACTTTCAAAGTCGGAGCTATTTACATATTCACAATAAAAGATGGAAAAATTATTGAAATGAGAGATGAAACAGATATGCTGGGCATGATGATGCAACTCGGCTTTGAGCTAAAGCCGAAGGAGGGGGAGAAGTAGATTCTTCCTGTTTTTGGGAGTTATCAGCATATAGCTAAAAAAGACATGGGATTTTGACTCCAATTTCTAGGCTATTTTGGGAGCGTGGGGTCCATTATCGTGTGATTTTCAGGTCAAAATAGGACAGATTTCAAGAAAAATGATAACAATTATCCCATTTTCTGGAAAGTGGCGTGACTTGCTTATTTACAGGAAAAGTGAGTAGACAAAATTACTGGTATGCAACACAAATAAATTTAAGGATTTTCTGTCTTCAACCCCAACAGCCTTACCCTCGCATCATCAACCTCAGCTATCCCAGGGTCAGCGTCCTTCCACAGGTCGAGGAATTTTTCGTAATGTTCGATGGCTTCGGCGATATCGCCCTGCTGCTCGTAAATCTTTCCGACCATGTAAAAACTTCTCACAAAAATCTCCCCATTGCTACGTCTTCCTGTATTCAGCTCGGTTATTCTTTCATATTGCTCCATCGCTTTATCCAGATCTCCAGACTCATAATAGGCTGTAGCCAACGAATCGATAAAATCCGCAGACTTGTTGAGAGGGCCGAAGGATTGAAGAGATAAGGCTTTCTGGATGTGTTCTATTGCCTGGGGAAAATTCTTTTTTTCGAGCTCAATGCAACCCGCAAGGTGAAAATAGAGCCTGATGATCTTTTCGTCCAGTCCCTCCTCGATCAGTCTTTTCAACTCATCTGCGGTCCTCTGGGCTTCAGCGAGAGAATTCATTTCTAGGAAAACATGCCCCTTAAGAGCTAAGGTAGAGCGTTCGATGCTTAAAAGATCTGTTTCTCTAGCGATGTTCAGAGCCTCCTCGCACTCCAGCAATGCTTGCTCAGGCTTTCTTGAGGAGTAATAGACTGACGCAAGTCCTGAATGAGACATCGCCTCCCACGTTCTTTGCCCTGCTATTTTGGCAAGGGCCAAAGCCTGTTCAAACATCTTTAAAGAATCTCCGAATTTTCCTTGATGTGTATACAGCACCGACATCCTCTGTCTTCCCCATCCCTGCCCCAAAGGCTCTCTCACCTTCAGCATGTTCTGGTACTCTTCTTCTGCCTTCATCAGGTCTCCCTGATAAAGCAAAATATCACCCTTGAGCTGATAATTATTCCAACTGTCCGGGTCAAGTATGAAGGCCTTGTCGGCTTCAGCTAGAGCGAGATCAAGCCTTCCCTGATCAATATAAAGACGGGCCAGGCCCCGACGGATACTATCGTGGTCTCTAAAGTTGGCAAGATAGTACTCGAGCACCTCCTTTGCCTTCCCGTACATTTGTTTTGCCCTGTATGTCGCTGCTAATGATAAGTATGTATCATAGAACTCGGTATTATTTTTTTTGGCAATCTCATATCGTTCAATAGCCTTATCCCATTGTTCAAGTGCATGGTATCTAATTCCCAAATTATGGTTTCCTGTCGTATCTTCCGGATAAACTTCCAGCAATCTTTTATAGGCGTCTATGGCCTTATCATAGGTCCGTTCTGTTTGGCCGTAGAAATCACCCATGATCTGGAAACGCTCTCTCTCCGGCAATCGGTCCGCCAACTCCAATGCTTTAGTTATATATTTTTGACTCTCATTATCCATACCAAGATTATTATAGCTCATTGCTAATGACCGGAGAGCCATAGCGAATTTCGGGTCGATTTCCACAGCTTTTTCCATGAGCTGAATGCTTTCCCTGTAATCTCCACTGTTATGGTATTTTCTTCCCTCGCTGTAGTATTTCAACGCCTCAGTCGAATTGGTTGTGATATTTTCGATGTTTTCATCGATGTCACTGGCTAAATCCACTGCTGAAATCTCGAAATTCGATTTGATGGTTCTGGTTATTTTGTCCACCATGGTAAAAATGCTTTTTTCGCCTGTTCCCTCGAACATCTCGGAGCTCAGCCGTTTCATCGTGCTGGCTTCATGCAGCATCACGCTGATGCGAAAAGCATCCTCTGCCTTCGTATAGTTGCCCTGTAGTATATATGAAGCTCTTCCCCGGGATGCGACATCCTTCAACGCCTTGGAAGAATAATTCTTCGCCTCCAAGAGATTCAGATCTTCCAATATATTGAAGAGTTGATCGCCCCCCATAACGTCAAGATGCTTGGATTGAGAAAGATCCGTAATCAACAGATCAGAAATAGCTTTCCTGTAATGATTTAAACTCTCATCTCCGGTGTTGTTTTCGAAATACATAATAACAAGAGAGGGTTTGCCTGATGGGAGTGGAGAGAGTGCTTTTTTTGACCAGGGCTGCCATATAACAGCTGCAATAATAATAACAGCGACTGTTGCCAAGGCAGGCACCAAGAGTTTTTTCAATCCAAATGTTACGGTTATTTCTTTTGAAGTAAGAGGCATTCTCTTAGGGATTGCTCTATCGGTAGTAGGAATACCTTTCTCCATATTCTCAAGCTCTGTCCGTATTTCTCCTGCACTTTGATACCTGCTCTCCTTATCCTTTTCCAAGCACTTCAGTATCAGTTGACTCAAGTCATCAGGAATTTGTGCATTGTACTCTTTCGGGTCTTTAGGTTCTTCACCCTTGTGCTTCATGGCAATGCTTAAGGCAGTATCACCTTCAAAAGGCACTCTGCTAGTTACCATCTCGTACAGAATAACGCCCAGTGAATATATATCAGAACATTGGTCTGCTTCTTTCGCTTCAGCTTGCTCAGGCGACATATACTCAGGAGTTCCAATCATTATTCCAGCACCCGTTATGCCTTTTTCTTTCAATGATCGAGCAATACCAAAGTCCATAATCCGAACATTTCCCTCTCGGTCAATCATGATATTGCTTGGCTTTAAGTCTCTATGAATAACTCCTGTCTTGTGGGCTTCTGACATGCCCTCACAGACTTGTTTTGCTATGGATATAGATGTCCCAATTGCTAATTGTCCAGTCTGTTTAATCAATCCTTTAAGGTCTTGACCGGACACATATTCCATGGTGATGTAATGAGTTCCTTTTTCCTCATTGATGTCGTACATCTTACCGACATTCTTATGGGTAATCTTGCGGGCCATCCTCAGTTCATTACCGAACCGCTCTAGAGTCCTTTTATCAGATGCAATCTCCGGCTTGATGAGCTTCAGGGCAACTTTCTCATTAATCTTTTTGTCAGTCGCTTTATAGACTCGCCCCATACCTCCTCTGCCGAGTTCTTCAATAATCTGGTATCTGCTTGCGAATGTAGAGCCCGTTGTTAGTTCTTTTTTGGGCGCTTCCAAAGTCTGTGTAGGAAGAGGTTTTTCTTCAGTGTATATTATCTGAGTGCCGCACTTTTTGCAGAACTCAGAATCTTGGGTATTGTCGGTTCCACACATGGAGCATTTTACGCCCATTGTTACCCCCTATTTCATTTCGAAAAAAGGATATCAATTAATCAGACGAGAGTCAATCGGAGCCTAAGGAAACGAAGACAGACCTCTCCTCACGTCACAAACGCGTCACAAAAATTGTTTAAACCTGCTTAATTATGGATATGCTTGATAAAACAAAATCAGATATTTTCCAGGGAAAAACCAGTTTTTCAGGCGGAAATTGAAACTCCTCGTTCAGGATTCGAGACCCCTCACTCACCCCACTCCTCTTAGAACCGCTTTATGAAGATTTTTTTTATAAGGTTGACATCCTTCTAGAATGATAGGAAATTCCAGGGACAGCAACTATTCATTGCCCAGTTTGGCACAATCTGAAAGAGCGACGGCGATATGGTCCATACCCAATGAATCGAGCGTCTTCTTTTGAGGCCAACCTGTCTCGGTGTCCCATCCTTCACATTGATAATACTTGGTCTTGAATTCTTCGAACTTGTCTCTATCCAAATGACGCCCGTCAACACGGACAAAATCCCATTTTCCGTCTATTCTTCCCGGAAGCCAGGCCGAAGGCCAGTTCGGTCTAAAGGGTTGCTCGTAGATATAATCTGCAAAATGAACCATATCCCGATGCCGTCCCTGCAGTGTCCAAATGGCATTGTCTAAATTCCAAATTTTACGCCCCAGTTCCATCCCTTCCCGGAAGCTGAATTCTTTACCTGTCACAGCATTAAGATATTTCGGCTCTCCTTCTCCAGTCGTTCCTCGACCATCCGGAGAATCTTTTCTGATAAAATCAGGCCAGCGATAATCGCAGTAGAGGGCCGATTGTTTCCAAAAGCGGGTGTAGTGTCTAAACCATACCGTAAGCTTCGCCAGATGGCCAGAGTAAATATTCTCCGCACTGTAATCCAACATCAGAGGATCGCCCTCATACGGAACCAACTTTTCGGCGATGACCTTGGTGACCCATTCGGCCTCGTATGGCGGCGATTTGCCTGCCCACTTGGCACGGCTGGGTTCCCAGAACAAGAAATTGAAATCATGTTCATTGGCATCCCTGTCTCCCAGAATAGAGGCATAGCCCCAACTCACCTCTCCCCTGGGATCATAAGCATGTTCGGGAAGCCCCCAATAAGGATATTGAAGTAATCCGGATTTTAAATCCTTTTCCAAACGGCCCCATTCGAAAGCGGCTCTGTAGAATCCTTCGGCAAAAATGTCTCCGATACCTTCTCTGAAAGTCGTGATATGGAGGAATTTTTCGATCAATTCTGTTTCCCCCATCTTATCGAAGGGAAGATCACAAGCTATATCTTTCCCTGGGCCTACAATACCCATCTTGTAGAGCTTATTCAGGTACTCCAATCCTCGCCAAGCTTCATAGGCATTTATGCCGTATTTTTGCAGTAAATCTGTTGCTTTGAACGCAGCTTGGGTCGTATGACCGCCATGTTTTGCCCTGTCGTAAAAAGAGTAAAATGTCTCCACACATTGAGACTCATTTCCGATTCCGTGTTCATAGCGATTCCGACAGCCCTCATAACAGCCGGTACATGACTGAATTCGCGCCTGTTCGGGCCTGTCCCAGAACATAAAATCGATGGGGTTTCGTACGCCCTTTTCATAATCGACATGAAACCCATATTTTTTGGAAGCCCATAGGCGCGCCTCCAGAAGTGCGTTTGGATCTGCCACTGGAATACTCTGCGTCCCGATAACGCTAATGGCCTTCAGATTCTTTGCTCCCCATATACCTCCGAATCCACCCTGGCCCACAGCATTTCCAGCATCATGGATCAAACAGCCCACTCGGCTTTTTCTTTCTCCTGATGGTCCAATGGCCAAAACCGCAGGTCGCTGTGTAGTTCTTTTACCGCCCTTAGCCCCACCTATCGGTATCCATCTTCCGAAACCGCCGTCACCACAGACTTCTTTCCATATCTGAAGCTGTGTCTGCATGGTGTCCAAGCCCCATAAATCCTTGGCACTTTTAAACTCGACCTTTTCATTCCGGATGTCTACCCAAACCGGGCTATCTGCTTTGCCCTCGATCACGATCCCATCCCAACCCGCATACTTCATCATAGGGCTAAACCGACCGCCAAAGTTTCCTCGGGTGAACCATTCAACCGGAGAAGACTGGACACCAATCCCCTGCACTTCAGTCCTTCCGGAGGCAGCCGGCGCCAGGGTCCCACTCAAAGGCGAGGACATGATGGTTATAATATTCCGTTCATCGAATCCGCTTATAGCCTTATCCTTCACCAAATCCCAAAAAATCGCAGATCCCATTCCATGTCCACCAACCCACTCCTCATATTGCTTGGTCTCTAGTGTGGAGGCTTTTCTGTCCGTCAAATTGAGTCTTAGGATTTTTCCCACATGGCCTTTCATTTCATTCCCCTTCCTAGGCTTCTCTTGTTCGCGAATTCACTCATTTTGTCTCCTCAATCATCCACTGAGAAACCCAGTTTCTTCCAGCCGGGTCCTCGCAAATTGACATTATATCCCCTGTCACCTTGCTGGTTCGGGATCTCTTTTGTGAACTTCAGTGCGCCCAGAGGACATAATTCCACGCAGGCCTGTTTTCCTTCGGGCCCTCCCTTTTGATTCCAAAAAGGCGTATCGAGACATAAATCACACTTCAGAGCGTGTTCTTCGTCCCCATCCCAGATAGAACGTGAAGGTGTGTACGGACATGCTTCGATACAGCTTTCACAACCTATACACTTCGTCTCATCGATGCGCCTAATGTTGCTGTGCTCTTTGTCCACAAACAACGCATCGGTTGGACAGGCTTCCACACATTTCGGATCTACACACTGCCGGCATTGCGATATATCAAGATCATCAGGAAATCCTTCAAAAGGATTTTGAAGTATTTGAATTCTGGAAAGGGAAAGGCTTTCTTCCCCCTCATGCGCTAGCGAACAGGCAAGCATGCACGTTAGACATCCCTGACATTTCTTCGTATCTATTAGGAGATAACCTTCAGACGCAGGAATTGCGGCTATACCATTTCTCAGCCAAATAAATTCCTTCAGAGCACCGCCTGTACCGACCAGAACTGCCATATTTCCGGAGATTTTCAAGAACTCTCTTCGCGATAGGCTTGAATTCTTAGGTGATAAATTATCTAGGTCTTTACTCATTCCATCCCTCCTCATCGAGACTAAGATCCCTTCGAACTCACTATAGAAGGACTTTTACAATGATATTTGGGATTGTTGTTATGG
>JASFEP010000166.1:0-9124 GCA_050124775.1 Candidatus Aminicenantota bacterium | reverse complement strand
TTCTCGGTGCTATCATCGGAGAGCTGAGCGTGGGAAAGGAGGGAAGTGACGCCCTGAAAGCTGGATGGGGTGTGTTCGTAGGTGTTATGTTCGGAATGATGTTGAAGCTGATCGCATCGGGACTGATGACTTTTTATTTTCTCAAAGCCCTGTTCTAACCGGCACGACCGGATTGCAGAAAGATAAGAAAAGTCTATCCTTTTAGATTATGTCAGATGCCTTGCCTGAACAGGCCGTCTCGATAATGGTCCTCGAAACTATTCAAATGTGCTATTTTTTCTTGATAGAGATACTGCCTCCTGAGGTGTGCAGGTACAATTTTGGCCCTCCGCCGTTGATCTGTGCCTTCAGCTCCCTCTTGCTGATTTTTCCTTGAACGGTTACTGGAAAATCGGTGTGAATACTTCCGCCGCTCGTTTCCGCATCCAGGTCCAAGCCGATATCTTCGGCGAGGGAAACGGTAATACTTCCTCCCGATGTTTTCAAGCGGCAATCCCCTTGGGGTTGGTTTGAGATATATGCTTTTACCGAACCACCCGATGTTTCTGCTTGAATCTGACCCATCACTTCGTTGACGGTGATGCCGCCGCCGGATGTGTGGGCATGGACCCTTCCATTGGCATGATCGATCCTTATGCTCCCCCCAGAGGTGTTAACGTTCACATCGCCGTCGACCTTACCTATTTTGATGCTGCCTCCCGATGTCTTACCTGTCACAGGTCCTTTGATATTGTTCAAGCCCAGGCTTCCTCCAGAAGTCCTTATAGCCACTGTGCCTTCAAGGTCGTCGACGGAGATACTTCCACCGCTTGTTTTGAGGTCTGCATTATAGTTTTCAGGAACTGTCAGGATGAATTTGATTCTCAATTTATTCAGCTTTCTGCTGGATTCGGTTGTTTTGATGCCTTTTATGGTCACATCGTTTCCGGTCTGTTTGAAATCGAGTTGCAAATAACCGAAAATTTCTTGAGCTTCGCTTGCATCCGATGTTTTTGCCTCACGGATGACTTGGAGATCCACACGCCCCCCATCGGTACCCCGCACTTCAATCGAGCCCCTGGCTGTGTCCAGAGTCAGCGTGCCTCCTCTTCCGACAGTGAAAGACTTTTTGAGCGTATCTTCGATATTGGCGAAGACGAATGTTGATGCGATCAATACGAAGATCACAATTAATAGCGGAGTTGATCTTGTCTTGATAGGTAATAAATTCATCGTGCCCTCCTGTGATATAAATGATGCGTAATTCCAAAATCGATCTATGGATATCGCCGAAACGACGGAACAGACATGGGCTTCTATCACCTTTTTAGACGCAATTAGAGATAAAAAGGTTCATTTTTATTTTTAGTCAGCGAAAAAGTATGGATAATCCGGATTCAAAAGACATAAGGGGGGATTTAAATGTTTCTTAACCGTCTTTTTCAGCAGGTATACAATTTTAATAATAGCATATAATTTATAGGATTACTAGGAATTTATATAAAAATGTCAAAATTCTTCTCTTTTGATTGAAAAATCAATCAGAACATTGATTTTCAAAAAGATTCAGATTACAATAGACAATGAGAATCATGGACTATCTATATGGATAGGGGGCCTAAAATGAAACGATCAAAACAAGTGTTTACGCTTCTTTCACTCGTCACTTTTCTTTTCTGCCTGTGTGGACCGAGTTTGGCCCAGGAGGATTTCACGCGAGAAGAGTACAAGTTGTTCCAGAAATACCAAGCTGCAAACAAAAGATTCGAGAAAGGAAAAAATGAATTCGGCAAAGGAAAGATCGACAAGGCAGAAAAGGAGTTCAATGAATGCTTAAAAATCATGCCGGAACACGCCGATTCCTATTTCATGCTCGCTCAGATCGCATACAAAAATGGAGACCTCGAACTCGCTAAGTCTCGAATGGAGCAGGCCAAAGAGAACTATCATTTTATCGTTAAGATGAAAATGAACATGGAGCAAATTCGCATACTGAAGATGCAGGAAGCTAAGAATTCGGGCACTTATGACGAGAGGGGAACAGAGGCCATAGACCATCGACTGAATCGTCCCGTTGCGACGAGGGAAGAGATACCGGCTGACTATCACTACGTCCATGGGAATATACTGTTTAAACTGCGAGAATTTCAGAATGCGCATGACATGTATATAGAAGCGGTCACCGTTGATCCCAAACACAAAGATGCGTACAACAACCTGATCAACATCTACCTCATGAGCAAACAATACCAAAAAGGCCTGGACTACCTGAAAATTGCTGAGGATAACGATGTGAAGATCAACGAAAAGCTCAAAGAGGCTCTCCTGAAAGCTGCGGGAAAATAATCCCCTTTTTAAGATCGACACTTTATTTCAAATCTCCCGCGGATAGATGCATCCAAAAGCCGTAAGGGATGATTCCGATTGTCCCAGCGGGCCTCATTGTGCTATAGGTGGCGCTTCCGTACTTTCCGCTCCTACATTTGGAGTTTTTGTGGATCGGGCCGAGTATATTCATTGCAGCAGCCGCTTAAGGAATATCCGCAGTCGCTACACGGTTCTTTAGAAGATTGGTCCTGCATTCTCGCGGGACTATCATAACATCCTTTTGATAAACAAACCTTCTGTCCGCTTTGAGTCAGACCGAAGCCAAAATTAGGCTAAAAACAACTAAATTTGGAATTTTTGGAGAGAGCCTTGCAAAGAGTGGAAGTCTTGGTTAAATTATGGAGTCATCGAAAATATTTGAGCAATATGAACGGAGGGACAATGTTATCAAATGTTTTGAAAAAATGTGTCATGTTGGGGGTGATCGCCCTTGCCTTTGTCCTCAATATCAACGTTTCGGCAGCATCTGTAACAGGCACTGATATTTCGAAAGAAAAATCCTTTGTCCTTGAATGGTTGAACCAGGCTCAGGTCATCGAGCGATTCGGCAAAATCTCCGATGCGATCTGGTCATATGCGGAATTGGGGATGCAGGAGTATAAATCCTCTGGATTGCTGGCGGATAGTCTGGAAAAAGCGGGATTCGCTGTCGAACGAGGAGCTGCAGGTATGCCTACTTGCTTTGTGGCGACCTATGGCTCGGGAAAGCCTGTTATCGGCTTTTTGGGCGAATTCGATGCTCTGCCGATGATCTCCCAAAAGGGGAGAGTGCCGGCACAGAATCCGCTTTTGGAAGGGGCTCCCGGCCACGGCTGCGGCCATAACACGATGTGTACGGCAGCTGTCGCAGCAGCCATCGCTGTCAAAAACGCAATGGATAAATATGGCTTCCCAGGAACGATCAAAGTTTTTGGCTCGCCTGCTGAGGAGACGCTTATCAGCAGGCCTTACATGATAAGAGCAGGACTCTTCGATGGTGTGGATGCTGTCATCGACAACCACAGCAGTAGCGGATTTTCAACCAGTTACGGCAAGGGAGGAAATGCTATGTTCTCTTCTGTTTTCACCTTTAAGGGGAAAACAGCTCACGGCGCTTCTCCCTGGAATGCCGTGAGCGCACTCGATGCGGTCGAGCTTATGAATATCGCCACCAACTTTCTGCGCGAACATCTTTTCTACACCTACCGGATGCATTATGTGATCAAAGAAGGGGGTGAAGCCCCGAATGTGGTTCCGGACAGGGCGAGTGTATGGTATTACGTGCGAAACAGTGACGAGAGAGTGGAAGAGATGTATGCCAAAGTGAAGGACTGTGCCAGGGCGGCTGCACTTGCCACAGGTGCCGAATTGGAGAACATACGCTGTTATTCTGCGGTCCATCAGCGGCATGCCAACAAGGCTGCAGCAGAGCTGATGCAGAAAAATATCGATCTTGTGGGAATGCCGGAGTGGACAGAGGTAGAGCACGCTTATGCGAGAGCGATGCAGAAGGAGCTGGGCAAAGAAGAAAAAGGAATGCCGACCGAAGTGGGAGAGATCGGGGATAGCAGCCGTCATTTTGTCGGCGGGGGATCCTCTGACGTGGGGGATGTCACTCTCATAGCTCCGACAGCCACAATTCGGTTTCCCGGGCAGGTTCCGGGAGCTATCGGTCATCACTGGTCTGCGGTTGCGGGAAACTATGGTTCGACCGCCTGGAAAGGACTAAATGCCGGCGCCAAAGCCATCGCGGCATCCGCCATCGACATGCTCACAAAGCCTGAAGAATTGAAAAAATTGAGAGATGAGTTCGAAGAGTATACCAGAGACCATCCCTATAAGCCATTCCTGCCCGAAGACGCCCAACCTCCCATCGACCTCAACAAAGAGCTGATGGATAGGTGGCGTCCGCTCATGGAGAAGTTTTATCTTGAGCCTCAATAAGCACCGCGCTGTCATCTTCGACCTCGATGGGACGCTTCTGGATACCATCGATGATCTGGCGGATTCCATGAACAAGGCCCTAAGCGATCTTGGGTTTCCTGTCCATGATACTGAATATTACAAACGGACAGTCGGCGACGGCTTGCCCAAGCTGGTCGAGCGTGTTCTGCCGGAGGGCCATCGGGACCGAAACACATTCGACAGATGTATTCGAGAGATGGAGGGTGAATATCAAAAGCGATGGAAAAGAAAAACCCAGCCTTATAATGAAATCCCGGAGCTGCTCGCTGGTCTGATCGAACGAAAAGTCAAAATGAATGTCGTTTCAAATAAGCTTGATACGTACACGCAGATGGCTGTCGTTCACTACTTTCCTCGATTCCCGTTCGAGTACATTGTGGGCGCCTCTTCCTCCCATCCCAGAAAACCTGATCCAGAGTGTGCACTTATTATAGCAAAATGCCTGAACATCGATCCTCAACAGTTCATTTTTCTGGGGGATACCGGTACGGACATGAAGACAGCCGTAGCCGCGGGCATGTTTCCGGTGGGAGCTCTTTGGGGTTTCCGTAGTGAAAATGAGTTGAAGGAGAACGGTGCCAAAGCAGTTATCGACCATCCACTCAAGTTATTGGAGTATTTTTGATTTTTTGATAAACGAAAGCATTTATACATGGACCTGTTCCCAAGCGGATAGTTCGGGAAGTGCCCCCCTTTGCAGATGGGAATTGAAATGCCCTCCATGCTTCTGTTATGATTCCAAAATAAGAATGTTCTGCATAAGACCTAAGCATATCGGGAAGGAGTCGATAATATGTTCAGTGAAAAGAGCCATAGGATCAGGATTTGTAAGCCTTTAGGGCTGATTTTGTTATTGTTAATGTTTTCATTCAGTTTAAGCGCAGTCCGCACCGAAAAGCCCGTACTCCATGGGCGGCACTGGGTGGCTATTACCGGAAAACCTTTAGCTGCCACGGCCGGAGCGAAGATCTTCGAGCGTGGCGGCAACGCTGTAGATGCAGCATGTGCCATGCTAGCTGCTACATGCACGATGTGGGATGTTCTCGGTTGGGGAGGCGAAACTCAAGTCTTGATCTACGATCCTAGGAATAAAAAGGTCCATGGGGTGAATGCATTGGGCGTTGCGCCCACTGGAGCCACGCCGGATTTTTTCAAAGACAAAGGCCTTGAATATCCCCCCAGATATGGCCCCTTGGCTGCCGTGACTCCCGGAACACCGGGAGGTTTGATGGTCATGCTGGCTGAGTTCGGTACCATGAGCCTCAAGGAAGTACTCGAGCCTTCCATGGGCATGGCCGAGGGGTATCCGATAGAAGCACAGGCGGCAGACAGTATCGAGCGAAACAAAGAACAGATCAAAGAATGGCCCTATTCTAAAAAGGTCTTTCTGCCCCATCTTACAGAAGAGGAGAGGGAAGCCCCCTATCCTGGTGAGATCTTTCGGCAGCCGGAATTACTGGATACTTTAGAGAAGCTTGTGGAAGAGGAACAAAAGGCTCTCGAAGAGGGGAAAAGCAGAAAAGAAGCGATCTATGCGGCTTACGACCGCTTCTACATGGGGGACATCGCAGAGGAATTCGTACGCGGATGCCAGGAACAGGGCGGCCTTATCACCATGGAAGATTTGGCGAATTGGCAGGTATATCTGGAAGATCCGGTGAAAACAACCTACCGAGACATCGAGGTGTACAAGCTAACCAGCTGGGTTCAGGGGCCGGTCATGCTTCAAATGCTGAATATGCTGGAGACCTTCGACCTGCAGAAATTGAGGTTGAACAGCGTGAATTATATCCATATCCTCTACCAGGTGATGAATCTGGCTTATGCGGACAGGGATTTTTATTACGGCGACCCTTACTTTCCCCCGGAGGAGCCCATCAAGGGATTGCTTTCCAAGGAGTATGCCCGCGAGAGAGTGAAAGAGATCGACAGGAACTTGAACGACCCGGATGCCAAGCCCGGCGATCCCTATCCCTTCGAAGGTAAAGAAAATCCGTTCCTGGATCTTTTGGAGAAATGGTCCAATGTGGGTGACATGAAAGCGAACATGGGGGCCCGTCAATGGGAGAGATTCGAAGAGACTTTCCTCGCCGGGACAACGTCCATCCAAGCTTGCGATGAAGAAGGCTGGATCGTGTCTGCGACGCCCTCGGGAGCATGGATTCCTGCCTGTATCGCTGGAAAAACCGGCATCGGCATGAGCCAACGTATGCAGAGTTTCGTTCTCGACAAAGAGAAAAATCCTTTCAACGTGGTAGAGCCGGGGAAAAGGCCTCGAGCGACACTGACACCAGGCCTTGCGATCAAAGATGGTAAACCCTTTCTATCCTTTGCCGTTCAGGGAGGCGATACGCAGGACCAGAATCTTGTTCAATTTTTCCTGAACATGGTTGAGTTCGGTATGAATGTTCAGGAAGCCTGTGAAGCGCCTAACATCGTGAGCTATCAGATGCAGAGTTCATTCGGACAGCATGAGGCCCGGCCTGGTCGGCTCACACTCAATGCATCCACACCAGAGAAAGTGAGAGAGAATCTTGCTCTAATGGGGTATGAGATCGACATCCGGTCCCACACATCCGGTCCGATCAATGCGATTTTTTATGACTGGAAACACAGAACATTCTGGGGAGGTTCCAGCAACTACGGAGAGGACTATGGGATTGCATGGTAGTTAATTAAGCCAGCAGCGAGATATTAAGCCTTTGCCTATCCTCATATTGCGATTATTACGGCAGCAAAGAAATGCTAAGTAAAGGGAGCCGGATGTCTAAACGGGTTTGGTTCCTCATTTTGATCTCGAGTCTTTTCCTCATTTCCACTTTTTTTGCTTGTCGGGGAGAATATTCCCCCGGGCAGAATGAAAAGGAGGTTATCGGTGAAATAAGGGATAGGTCCGCAGTCTCCGCAGAGAAAGGGATGGTGGTTTCCGCGGATGAATATGCATCTCGAATCGGAGTGGATATCCTAAAAAAAGGCGGCAATGCAGTGGATGCAGCTGTCGCGGTGGGGTTTGCCTTGGCTGTGACTTATCCTTCCGCAGGCAATATCGGAGGCGGAGGATTCATGATCATCTGTTTTCCGGATGAAAGGGAGCCCGTTGCTCTTGATTTTCGTGAGATGGCTCCCGGAAAAGCAGCCGCGGATATGTATTTAGATGCAAAAGGTCATTACGTGAAAGAACGCAGCTTCTACGGTCATCTCGCTGTTGGAGTTCCCGGGACAGTCAGAGGATTCGAACTTGCCAGCCATAGATATGGGGTCCTTGAGTGGAAGGATGTGCTCGCTCCAGCCATTGAACTGGCTGAAAAGGGGTTCGAGCTGACCGAGCGTAGAGCCAGAAGTTTCAATTATGCCAGGGACAAATTTCCACAAGGGACTGAGGAATTCAAAAAAATCTTTACAAAGGAGAACGGTTCCCTCTTTAAAAAGGGTGACCTTTTTGATAACAATGAGCTCGCACTATCGCTGAAACTGATCGCGAATCAGGGGGCGGATGCATTTTATGATGGGGAGATAGCGAAAAAGATTGCTGAAAATATGGAGCGAAATAGCGGTCTGATCACAAAAAAGGATTTGAAAAATTACAATGCGGTGGAACGGACGCCGGTGTCGGGAACCTATAAGGGATTCCGGATTATATCCATGCCTCCCCCTAGCTCGGGCGGGACCATCCTGATAGAAATGTTAAATATCCTCGAGGGATTCGAACTGGGACAGATGGAAAGGTTTTCGCCTAAAACCCTGCACCTGATCGCTGAGACTATGAAATTCGCCTATCTCGATCGTGCCAAATACATGGGGGATGCCGATTTCGGAAATATTCCTGTGGATCGTTTGATCTCTAAGGCGCATGCAAAAGACATCAGAACAAAGATCCATCCGGACAAAGCTCTGCCCAGTCTGGAATTGGGCAAGGAGATCTTGACGCTAGAGGAGGCCAAAGAAACGACCCACTATTCGGTGGTTGACAAGGATGGACTTGCTGTCGCGACTACATATACATTGAACGGGGGATACGGGGCCGGAGTTGTAGTTCCTGGAACGGGCATCCTTCTCAATAACGAAATGGATGATTTTAACGTGACCCCGGGATTTACGGATACCGAGGGCTTGATTGGCACTGAACCGAATCTCATTCATCCTTACAAAAGAATGCTGAGCTCTATGACACCGACGATCGTCGAGAGAGAGGGCCAAGTCTACCTGATTACAGGAAGCCCTGGGGGCCGTACGATCATCAATACGGTCTTGAATGTCGTCATCAATGTTCTCGAATTCAAGATGGACATCCAAAAAGCTGTGGATGCTCCCCGGATAGATCATGAATGGATGCCGGATGTGTTGAATGTGGAGCGTAAAAGAATTCGGGATGATGTGATCTATGCTCTTCGTTCAATGGGGCATACTTTTAAGAGTTCCTCTCGGCTCTGGAGCCAGGGAGATGCCCATAGCATATTCGTCGATCCGCAGACCGGAATTTACTATGGAGCCGCTGACAAACGGTCTGAAGGAGCTGCCATCGGCTTCTGACATCCCAAATCCCTCGAAAGGATCGCATTTCTTTAAAGAGAGGTCACAAGTGTGTGCTGGAGAAAACTATGAAAGGAGTTGCACGGGGAGGGGATATCTTCCACTGGGAGATGTGAGTATAGCGCGGTTCCGAGTGAAGTTTTTTCGCTGTGGAAACTGAGCGTATTTTCGAACCACCAATTGGGACAATCGGAAGGTCGGCTATCGCGGTTGGGAGAGCATCGTCTCGCTCGATGTTCCTTGCTTTTCGGTGGGGACTTCTGTTATAAAGAATCCAGTGGAT
>JASFEP010000165.1:0-9228 GCA_050124775.1 Candidatus Aminicenantota bacterium | reverse complement strand
GAACTTTTTTTATCACTCTCGTCATTGTAACCTCCCTGAGAGCCAAGTGATATCTATTCATTCGAGTAGACGCAAAATCAAAACAAAAAGTTCCGATTCTTCGTTTCGGATTCTAAGTAAGCATCCTCAAATCCGTGATGAACGATACCTGAATATCATCATTGGTGGTTTCGAAAATACTCTCGGTTTCCCAAGCGAGGAAACTTCCCTCGGATCCGGCCTTCACTCCCATCTATTTTCAGCAGATGTCCCATGTCCGCTCAGCCCTTATCACGGTTTTCTCCACCACACAATGAGGCCACCTTGTCAATGCGATGTGAATTCATTTTTTCACGACTCTGGGGATACTTCTAATCCGAAGATGAAATTGACACTCCATCGTTTCTGTGATAGTTCTTGAACCGGACTAAAATGAATCTTTTTAAGGATCCCTCAGCAAAGTTAATGGAGATCGAGGTCCTGCAATTTCCAATTTACGGAGAATGTTCATGAACTACCGCGTCATCAGTAAAGTCATCGTCTGTGTCTTTTTTGTTTCTTTATTGTCTTTGCCCGCTCTTTCACAATGGGAAGATGTCACCAGTTTCAAAGGCGTTCAGATCCCGTTCAATCTCAAATACGAAGATAAAACAATCAAAAAAGGAAAATACGAGGTCGAGATCCTCAAGCACACCGCACAGGTCGCCTATTATCTCAGGATCAAAAAAGGAAGCAAAAAACTTTGTCTTGTACCCGGAGAGTATTTGCAATACAGGGATGAAAGTGAAATCCCCGATAAACCGAAACTTCGTATGAGAAGAAATACCGCAGAAAAATTGCTCTATATCATATTCGAATCGGGCACGATCACGTGGAAATATCCAAAGATAAAGATCCGATTTAAGATCGAGTACGAAGATTGATTTGCGAGCAGGAGACTGCTTTATACATCAAGAATTCTGAGTATAATCTACGGATTTGCAATACCTCCCCCCATTTCTTTATCTGGCTCTTCGGCGATTTTATTCGTACCTTAATGAGTCAATTGGGTTGGCGATGGCGGCTCTTGCAGCCTGATAGATAACGGTGATGATGGAAATGACCAAAGCGAGCGCTGCCGCCAGCAAAAAAGTCCCGAATTCCAGGCTTGTCCTGTAGGCGAAATTCTGCAGCCACTTATTCATGATGTAGTAGCCCAATGGCCAGGCGATAGCGACCGCCAGCAACACCCATTTTGTGAATTCCCTGACCAACAACACGATCACACCCGGGATTGTGGCACCGAGCACCTTCCTGATCCCGATCTCCTTGGTTCGCTGTTCGGCGCTGAATGCACTCAAACCGAACAGACCCAAACAACCGATGATGATAGCCAATGTCGTGAAATAGCCGAAAAGCCGGCCCAAACGTTCTTCGGCCCTGTACAACTCGTCGTACTGCTCATCCAGAAAAACATATTCTATGGGATACTGGGAGTCGAACTCTTGCCATTTCGATTTTACGAACGCCACTGTTTCCTGTATGCGTTCCGGTGCCGTCCTCATGGATATCCGGTAGTAATTGCCGCCATAGGGATTGCTGTTGTACAGGATGAGAGGCTCTATCTCTTTATGCAGGGATTCAAAATGGTAGTCTTTTACGACTCCGATCACTTTGAATCTTTTTCTCTTATCGAGCGACATGAAGACCTCGATCTGCTGGCCCAAGGGATTGTCGTGCCACCCTAATTTTCGTACGGCCGCTTCGTTGATTATCACAGCCTCCTTGCGGTCTGTGGGAAAATCTTTGGAAAAGTTCCTGCCTTTGGCGATATCGATGTCGTATGTGTCGATAAAATCTTCATCCACGATCTGTGAGAAAAGCATAGTCAGCTCACTTTCCGGTTTGCCGACCGCATGATGGGCGCTGAAACTGTTTCTTCCGAGCGGGAGACTCGAGGACGCTGTTACGCTCAAAATATTGGGGTGTCTCAAAAGTTCGGTCTTTATGGCCTCATATTTTTTCTGGGTTTCATCATTCCGGATCCTGAGTGCGATCACATGGTCTTTGTTATAACCCAGCTTTCTGCTGCGCACAAAATTGAGCTGTTTGTCGACCATAAGAGTGCCGATGATAAGCACGATAGATATGGTGAATTGGAGCGATACGAGACTGATCCTCAAAACAGAACTTTTGGTCCCTCTTCTGAGCCGGCCCTGCAACACTTCCACCGGACGAAAAGCCGACAGGAATAAGGCGGGGTAGCTTCCTCCGATAAAGCTGACCAGAACGAACAGGCCGAAAAATCCAGCGACAAATTGAGGCTTCGTAAAATACTCCATCGTCAACACTTTTCCTGATATGCTGTTGAATAACGGCATAGTGAAAGTCACCAACACCAGCGCAATGACAAAGGCGATAATCGTCAGGATCATGGATTCGCCGATGAATTGTTTTATGAGTTGTCCTCTTTGGGCACCGACAACTTTCCTCAATCCCACCTCTTTGGCTCTGTTCGCTGACCGGGCTGTAGAGAGATTCATAAAATTGAGACAAGCCAGAAGAAGAATGAACATTCCGATCCCTGAGAACAGGTAGATGTAGGCGATATCTCCTGTCTGTTCCAGCTCGCCCTGCCTTTCCGAATGGAGGTAGATACGTGTAAGGGGGTCGAGCTCATACCTTGCCTCTCCTTCATAGGCATCCAGAAGAGGTTTAAGGATTCTTTCCACAAATCCCACGAACTTTCCCTCGAGTTGTTTGTAATCGGTACCTTCCCGGAGCAGCAAGAATGTGATGTAGTCGATATTGCTCATCAAATCTTCTGCGGGATTTCCCGTCGGATTCAGGTCGAGCGTGCTGAAGGAGGCAAAAAAATCGGGGCGGAAGTGCGAATTCTTGGGAATGTTTTCTATAACCCCCGTAACCATATAGAGCGTTTCGTTGTGCACACGAAGGTTTTTCCCTATTGGGTCTTCCTGCCCAAAATATTTTTCCGCCATCTCTTCCGTGATGACGACCGTATTGGGCTCGACAAGTGCATCTTTGGGATCGCCTTTCAGCAAATTGAAGGAAAAGACATCGAAAACGGAATTGTCGGCCCAGATGAATTTCTCCTCGGTGAAGGATCGGTCTTTGTACTGAATCACTCTTCGGGATCCGTAGTAATTGAAGCGGACATAATTTTCGATTTCCGGGAATTCGTCTTTGAACATCGGACCTTGGACATGAGCGGTAGAGGCAAAATTCATGTGTCGCTCCTTGAGGTCGATGATGGTCGCCACCCTGAAAATACGGTCTGCCTTTTCGTGGAACCTGTCGTAACTCAACTCATCCTGCACATACAGAAGGATCAGCAGACAACAGGTCACACCGATAGCCAGGCCGGCTACGTTCAACACAGAATACAATGTGTTTCGTCTAATATTCCGAAGTGCGGTCTTGATATAATTTTTAAACATCGCTCTCTCCACTCTCTGAATTATTCATAAAAGCTACTGCCAAATTTTCTCTCTAAAAACGCTTATATCCTATTGGCAGTATCTTTTACCTTTCAGGCGAGCCGATCTCACCACAAAGCCTTCGTTGCAGCTCTTTCGAGGTAGTTTACTACATCTTCAAGAGCCACTGCCTCGGCTCGCATATAATTCGGACATCACTTATCATAAAGGTAGACGGGAATCAGCGATCAAAAGTTCACGATTGGAGGAGTTTTTTTAGACAGGATAAACTCTCGCAAATTTTTCAAAACCCTATTACCGAAATGGTTTTATTCATACCTCAGAGATTTGACGGGATCGGCTTTGGCTGCACGCAGTGCCTGATAACTCACTGTCAGCAAAGCGATGGCCAGTGCGATCGCCGCCGAAAGCACGAAAAAGGTCAATTCGATGCTTGCCCTGTATGCAAATCCCTGGAGCCATCTGTTCATAGCATAGTATGCGACGGGCCAGGCAATGAGATTGGCAAAAAGAACCCACTTGCTGAATTCTCTTGTCAGGAGCTTCAAGATTCCTGAAATCGTGGCGCCGAGCACTTTGCGGATACCGATCTCTTTTGTCCGCTGTTCGGCCGTATAAGAGGCCAATCCAAAAAGGCCCAGGCAGGCGATAAAAATGGCGAGGATCGAAAAATAGGAAAAGATTTTACTCAGCCTTTCATCCGCTTTGTACTGGGCGTCGAAAGAATCGTCGAGAAATGTGTATTGAAAGGGACGCAGGGGATTGTGCCGCCTCCACTTTTCACTCAAGAAACTCAATGTCTCCGGGATGTTTTGAGGGCTAAGTCTCAAAGACAATGTATTAAGCCACTCCGCATTATTGGTGATGAGCAGAGGCCCGATCTCTCTGTGCAGGGAGTCGATGTGGAAATCTTTGACCACACCGATGACCTGTCTCTTCAGGATGCCACCGCTATTAGAGATCTCACCGATCGTTTTTCCCACAGGATCGTCCCATCCGAATCTCTTAGCCGCGGTCTCGTTGATAATGACCGAACGTGTTTGGTCCGTTTTAAGATCTGGGGAGAAATTCCGCCCCGCCAAAAGCGCGATCCCCATCGTGGGAATAAAGTCGGAATCCACATTGAGTTGTCCCATCCACGGCATCTGGTCTCGAGTGAATCCTTCCGGTAGAAAAGGATTGTAATACGTTGTCTGTCCGGGCACATGGGAGGATGCGGCCACATCGATGACACCGGTGTGATTTTTGAGTTCTGCCTTTAATGAAGCCAGAGATTCCACAGTGGATTCATCGCTGATCGGGATGAAAAGGATCTGTTCTTTTTCGAATCCGAGGGCTGTGTTTTTCATGTACATCAACTGATTGAAGATGACGAATGTGCCGATAATGAGGATGATCGATATCGTAAACTGTGCGATGACCAGAATGCCGCGAAATCGGGCGCTGGCTGTGCCCGACCTTAAACTTCCTTTAAGCACGCGGTTAGGATGGAAGGAAGAGAGAAAAAAGGCCGGATAACTTCCTGCGAAAAGTCCGACAAAAAGCGTCAGCCCAATAAGTCCTGGGAAAAGCCATGGAATTTCCAGATAATTGATGGTCAACTCAATGCCCGAGACCGATCGGAAGATAGGAAGGGCGATTTCAACGATCGCTAAGGCACCGACACAAGCAAAAATACTTGTGATCATGGATTCACCGAGAAACTGGCGCACGATTTTCCCTCTGTGGGCGCCGAGCACCTTCCGCATCCCGACCTCTTGAGCCCTTTTTGCAGAGCGTGCCGTGGCAAGGTTCATGAAGTTCATACACGCGATAAAGAGGATGAAAAGAGCGATGGCGGAGAAGATGTACACATAAGCGATATTGCTGGTTGCAGAGATCTCCTGCTCCAATCGGGAGTGGAGGTGAATGCGTGTGAGCGGCTGAAGACTCAGCGTTAGCTCACCTTTCACGGCATTCAGGATATTTCCTGCGTTCGTTGCGATCATATCCGGAAGTTTTCGTTCGAGCGCCATTGGAGCGGCCTCTTTCTGGATCAAAATATACGTGTAATAATTGAGTGAGAGCCAATTGACCATGCTAAAACGGTTATTTTGGGCGTGGGTTCTGAAAGAGCAGAGCATATCGAAAACGAAATGCGAATTTCTGGGAACGTTAGCTAAGACGCCGGTGATGGTGAAGTCAGCATCTTCGTCGATGGTTAAAACTTTACCGATCGGATCTTCATCGCCAAAATATTTTGTGGCCAGATCCTCCGTGATCACAGCTGTGTATGCGGTTTTCAACGCCGTCTCGGGATCACCTTTCAAAAGGGGAAAAGTGAAGACATCGAAGATGGAATTGTCGGCGAAGAAGATTCTGTCCTCGTAATACTGGTTTTCTCTGTACCTCAGAGGGACGTTTCCCAGCTCTCTGAACCTGACAGCATTCGTAACTTCCGGAAAGTTCTCGACCATATAATCCCCCATAGGAGGACTGGACTTGGGAATATGGAGATGACTGTTACCGATTTGGGCATCGGCTTTGATGCGAAAGATCCTATCGGCATTCTCATGATATGTGTCATAACTGAGCTCGTAGAGAACGTATGATGTGATCAGAATACAGCAGGCCATTCCTATCGCCAGCCCCAGGATATTGATGAAGGAATAAGCCTTGTGTTTTTTTATGATTCTTAGAGCGACACGCAAGTAATTTCCGAGCATTATGAGATCCTTTTCTTTTCCGAATTATAGATGTTCATTCGTATCTTAGAGAATTCACAGGGTTTGTGCTGGCAGCTCTGACAGTCTGGTAACTGACAGTCAGTAAAGAGATTACAAGCGCGAGTGCTGCCGAAGCAACGAACACCCATAGGCTGATGCCTGCCCTGTAGGCGAAGTTTTGAAGCCATTTATTCATGGCGAAATAAGCAACCGGCCATGCAATGATATTGGCAACGAAAACCTTTATCAGAAACTCCCTGTTCAGGAGAAGAATGATCCCCGGGATAGATGCTCCGAGAACTTTCCGAATACCGATTTCTTTCGTTTTCTGTGTGGTCACATAGGATGCGAGTCCGAAGAGCCCCAATCCGGCGATGATGATCGCCAGGGCAGCAAAAGCTGTGAACGTCTTTCCGGCCTGAATCTCCGTGTTGTACAACTGGGCGAAATTGTCGTCGTAAAAGACATAATCCAAAGGCTGAGAAGGAACGAACTCTCTCCACAGCTTTTCCATGAACGCAATGCTTTTTTCGATTCTTTGGGGATGGATCCTGACAGAGAGGTACATCACCGGTCGGTTCTCGATGAGGATCGACGCCATAGGGCGCATGTTGAAATGCAGTGATTCCAGATGGATATTTTCGATAACACCGATCACGTTGTATGGCTTGTTCTTGAATTCTGTGAGAAACAGCCGCTCTCCGAGAGGGGATTCCATATCGAGCGCTTTGACTGCCGCTTCGTTCAAAATAACAGCCGAAGTATCCGTCGAGTACTCTTTTCGGAAAATGCGTCCCTCTTTCAACTTGATGTCGTATGTTTCAAAGAAATCATAATCGGCGGACATCGTAACCAAGGTATGGTTCAAATTGCTTCCTTCACCCCGCTTTTGGAAAACTTTCACTTCAAGAAGCATCTGCGGGAGCGAATCTGTGAATGCGGCGTTTATGACATTCGGACTCTGCTTGAGCCTTTCTTTGAAGGCCTCTCTTTCGGCTCCGAGCTTTCTTGCCCCTTGGATGATGACAATATGCTCTTTGTCGAATCCCAGGTTCTTGTTGCGCACATAGCGCAATTGATCGGCGATCACGAAAGTGCTGATGAAGAGGACGATGGACGCGACGAACTGGAACACAACGAGAACATGCCTAAAATTTCGTCCTTTCATACCCGATTGGTGTTTTCCTTTGATGACATCCACAGGATGATAGGAGGAGAGGAGGAACGCAGGATAGACACCGGCTGCCATGCCGATGACCACTGCACTGAAAAGGATCCCCAAAACAAAGGGCCATCCCATGAAAGCGGAGAGAGAATAATCTTTTCCCACAAGGGTGTTGAATACAGGGAGGAACAACTCGACCAGAATCAAAGCTACGCATATGGCGATGGCCGCAAAAACGATGGATTCGGTCAGGAATTGCCTGAGGAGTTGTTTCTTAGCGGAACCCACAACCTTTCGGATCCCCACTTCTTTGGCTCTCTGGGCAGCTCTCGCTGTGGCCAGGTTGATGAAGTTAATGCAGGCAACGATCAGAATGATCAATGCAATGGCGGCGAATATGGCCACAGTGTTGGTATTTCCGGTGGGTTCGAATTCATTTTCCACCCTCGAATGCAGATGAATATCCAGAAGCGGCTGAAGGAAAAAGCCGATGTAATTATCGGATGCGATGAACTTCTCGTAGGAGATCCCCATCGCCTTTTTGACTATAGGCTCATAATATTTTCGTGAGAACTCCGGGAATTTGGATTCTATTTGGTCGGCTGTGACATTCTCCTCGACGAGAATATACGTATAAACGGCTGTGTCGTACCAGTCGGGATCCCGGCTTTTTCGGAGTGATGTAAACGTTGCGAGAAAATCGAAGTGAAAATGGGAGTTTATCGGAAGAGGTCTGACGATCCCTGTCACTTTGTAGGGGGTTCCGTCCTCTAAAACCAGCATTTTTCCGATTGGATCATCCTCCCCGAAATATTTCTTTGCCGTCTGCGGCGTTAGGACGACGGAATTTCGTTCCTTGAGAGCAGTCGTTTTTTCCCCTTCGATGAATGGGATTGTGAACACATCGAAAACGGAAGGGTCGGCCCAAACGAACTGCTCTTCCATGAACTGAATGTCTCCGTAACGAACATAAACATTTCCCGTACGGAACTGTTTATACATCCTCGTGGATGCTTTGACCTCGGAAAAATCTCTGACCATAGCTGCTGCAAGCGGCGAGGGAGCCAGAGCGCAGTCGAAATGATTCATTCCGACATTGAATCGAAGGGGCACTCTGTATATATTCCCGGCGTTTTCATGGAAGCGGTCGTAGTTCAATTCGCTTTGAACGAAGAACAGAATGAGAATACAACTGGCGATCCCTATGGAAAGTCCGACAATATTGATGAGTGAATACCCCCGATGCTTTTGGATGATCCGCAAAATGACTGTGATGTAGTTCTTGAGCATAGTTTCCTCTCTGTTAGATTAACCCAATGCAGGTTGCAATAAATATGCCATTTTAAGCTACAGGGGTACTGAAAGAACTGGTATTTCTGATGGCTTTTTCGCTGTTCGGTCATGGGACAGAAAGTGTGCGTTATTGAACATTTCTGTATTCCTTGACAACATCATGCCTTGTATCATTATACTAGGATGATGAATTAGGACTCAAACGGAGGAAAGTTTACGAATATTCCGCCTACTGAGATACCTGGGTGAAAAGTTATGCAGAGGATCGTGTTGAACGGAAAAAAAGCTCTGAGGGCCCTCATCGGCAGAGAGGTGCAGATCGATTGCGATGGGATCCCCTATGTTTTCGAAAATGTCCCTTTGCGGAAGTTGATCAACTGGATCCGTGTCGAGAGTTCTCTGTTGTTCAAACCCGAAAGACCATGGGGGTGGCCGACGCATCTTCAGATCGAGCCCACGAATCTTTGCAACCTGCAGTGCCGGCTCTGCCCGGTCACCGAGGGTTTGCGGCGAGCGAAAGGACACATGACGCTCGATCTGTTTAAAAGGTTTATCGATGAAACCGGTGACTATGTTTTCCTGATCATCCTCTGGGATTGGGGGGAGCCTTTTTTGAATCCGGCTGTCTATGAAATGATCCCATACG
>JASFEP010000164.1:0-9290 GCA_050124775.1 Candidatus Aminicenantota bacterium | reverse complement strand
TCCCTGAGAACCTGGTGATTGTCGGTGTGCTGCATGAGAGGCAGATGACCGATTTTGAAAAGTCAAAGGCCCTTGTGGAAAAAAATAATCTCGATTGGATCAAATTCCATACGGTTAAAGGGGAAATCGATGTTCATTCGCTTTTTCAAAAAAATGGGATGACCGCAGAATTCAAGATCATCTTCGAAAAATCGGACGGCATCATCTTTTTTGGGGGCGCTGACATCCCACCCTATGTGTATGACGAAAAAACGAGCCTCCTGACCTCGATCGGCACCCCCTATCGTCATTTCCTCGAGATTTCATTCATCTTCCATCTTTTTGGAGGATTCCAGGACCAGCGCTTTATCGGGCTCATGGAGTCCGCTCCAAAATTTCCGGTGTTGTGTATCTGTCTCGGGGCGCAGAGTCTGAACGTGGGGACCGGAGGGACATTGGTTCAGGATATCCCTTCGGAAATATATGACCAGAATTTTATCGAAGATATCATTCACTCGGAAAAACATAACTGGCATAGAAATCCTTATGCCAAGATCCATCCAGAGCTCGAGCTCTATCCCTACATCCTGCATCCGATCGTTCTCCTCGATGGATGCAAATTTACGTCCGATCTGGGATTCCATAAGGATGACCGCCCCTTTGTAATAACCGCCCACCACCAGGCTTTGGGGAAACTGGGAAAGGGGATTAAGATCAACGCCACCTCTTTGGATGGACGGGTGATCGAAGGGATCGAACATGAGACCTATCCGAATGTTCTCGGTGTTCAATTCCATCCCGACTTTCCTGAATTGTGGAACACAGATTTTACCTTCAAATGGATGCCCCAAGACGAGGAGAAGGTCAGTTTCCTTTCTCAGCTCAAGAAAAACCCCCCCAGCTTGGAGTTCAACAAAAAAATCTGGGTCTGGTTCTGTGAAATGGTCAATACATTCCACGCTACAAAATAATTGACATCTTTTATCCAGACGGTCAAAAGTTCCAAAAGGATACGTATTCCAGCAAGAATATTGCCGTTGACTAATTCCGAGTTATACTATATACTAAATATAGAATAGATTTCCCGAACATGGGAAGGAGGCCAAAATGAAAAGATATGCGGTTCCCAGAGTCGCTCATTGTTCAGAAGGCTGCATGCGACGATCCTGAGCAAGATGCAAAACTGCTCGAATAAACGACTATAGTAAAAAAACCCGCTGTTCGATCGCGAAAACAGCGGGTTTTTTTATTGCCAGAGGATAAAAACTTTGCTTATGGCCACAACAAGAGGATGTTAAAAGTTAGCGAGCAGGAGAGATTTCTGCTCGGTTTTTTTTGAGTCGTAACGAAGGTTTATCAGTCAGATCCGATGTTCGATATTTACGATTGAATCTTTATCTTTTCAAGGATCTTCGAGGATGACCTTCCAGAAAGATAGGGAATAATGACGACTTTTCCACCCGCTCCCTCCACCTCTTCCCTTCCCACAACCTCATCGGGCTTCCAATCGCCCCCCTTGACGAGCACATCGGGAAGCAGGGTTTGGATGAGATTCCGTGGAGTCGGGTGGGCAAACGAAATCAGATGATCGATCGGTTGAATGGCCTCCAGTACCTCCAGCCGCTCCTCGAGTGGAAAAACGGGCCTTGCCGCCCCCTTTAAACTTCGGACAGACCGGTCATCATTGACGGCAACGATAAGGATATCCCCATACTCCTTCGCTTGCCGGAAAAGATGGATGTGCCCGCTGTGAAGAACATCAAAACAGCCGTTCGTAAAGACCACTGTTTTCCCCTTGCTCCTGTATTCCTCTCTGAGTTTTTTCAGCTCATCGAGTTTTTTTATCTTGTCGTTCATTTTGTAATGAGGCCCCGGTTTTTTTGACTGTTCGAATCTGAACCGACGCCTGAATGGACCTAACACCTCTGGATTGTCTATCAGTCCAGATAACCCAACTCTCTGAGTTGAGCTTTGATTTTATCCATGTCCTCAGGTGTGATCTCGCCCTTGACCGGAATCGTAGAGAGCGGATGTTTTTCTTTTCCCCAGGAAATACTATGCCATATCCTCTCATGCAGATAATAAAAGGTGATCTTTGCGATGACTTCAACAGCACCCACACCGATCGTGATCAGCCATTCGCCCGTAAAAATATATACGGCGGTCATCGTCGTAAGAGTTGCAATAACACGCCAGCTAATCGCTTTGGCGACCGTCCGCGAGTGCGCTTCTCGTCCGTGTTTTTTGTTTTTTTGGGGCATCACAAACTCCTGGCGAACATTATACAAATAAACGACCCGAATGCAATATATTTTCTCGCTAAATAAGCGATCCTAGGACTGTGACGCCATGAATGCTTCCGATGATAAGTGACCCAATTGTGGGGTGGAGAAAACCGTGAAAAGAGCATAGACATAGGACATCTCCCAAAGGGAGCCGTGAGGCAAGCGCCCATGTCCGATCGAAGTTTCTTCGCTGGGGAAACTGTGCGGATTTTCGTTTTCGAACCATCCATTGGGTCACTAGCGTATCACTCAAAGCCGACTTGAGGGGGATTTCTCACACTCCATCGCTGCGCTTCCTCGGTTCTCGTTCAACCTTTCTCCGAGTGAGCCCTGATCTTGATTCCAGAAGAAAAGGACCATGTATGTTTCGGACGCATGATACCCACATCTTTGTTGGTAGAGGAAACCATGAACGAATAGAGGTTGCGATGATAATCATAGGGGTAACCATCTTTCTTATGAGCGGCGACATCCAGATAGTATGTCCCGTTGATAAGGCCGAGTTTTTCGATCTTCAAGACGACACTCCCTTCTCCTTCGATGAATCGGGGAGTGAAATTTTCTAGATGAGTGTTCGTTCCATAGCAGCAGACGCCGTTCGGATTGTATATTCCGATGCCGAAGACAAAATCCTTGATCTGAGAGTACGCCATGACATGCATTTCTATGGCCATTCCCTCATCGGGAGAATAGACATGTTTTTCTGTGCCGTCCAAACCTTTTAATCTGACCTTCTTGATCTCGATCTCCCTTTTTCCCCAGCGGTTTTCTCTGCGTTCCTCCTCAAAAGTCTCTTCGATCTCCACTTCTTGCTGGCGTCTCTCGAAATCTTCTTCCTGTTTTTCAGCCACATCCTGGAGATAGGCATCCACGACCCTCTTGGGCTCCCCCATTGTCTGGATTTTGCCGTTCTTTAGCCAAATCACCCGATCGCAAATCTTTTCGACCGTGGACAAATCATGGCTGACAAAAAGGATGGTCTTCTTGCGCCGTCTGAAATCATCGATCCGGTCCAGACATTTGGGAACAAAAGAGGCATCCCCGACAGCCAGGACCTCATCGATGAGCAGAATATCGGGATTCACGTTTATAGCGACGGAGAATCCGAGACGCATGTGCATTCCCGACGAATATGTCTTGACCGGAGCGTCGATAAACTCCTCGAGTTCTGCGAACCGGACGATGTCATCGAACTTTTCAGTGATCTCCTTTTTGGAAAGTCCCAGCATGATCCCGTTTATAAAGATATTTTCCCGGCCAGAGATCTCCGGATGGAAACCTGCCCCGAGTTCGATGAGCGCGGAGACTTTTCCATCCACACTCACCGTTCCGGATGTGGGCTTGGCAATGCCGGTGATCACTTTGAGAAGTGTGCTCTTCCCAGAGCCATTTTCCCCAATCACGCCGAAGGTGGTCCCTTTTGCGACCTTAAAATTGACATTGTCCAGTGCCGTGACCAGTTCATCCGGCCGGAGAGACTTGAAAAAATCCCCCTTGACGATCGCACTCTTGAAGGTTTTGAAGCGGTGCTGGGCAGAGTACTTCTGGTATATGCGCGTGACATGATCCACGTCTATGGCGATCACCTATACCTCCTCCGGAAAAGAATCCCGCAGCCTGTCAAAAATATAGTACCCTATGAAAAAAAGAACGAGGGAAACGAGAAACGTGACTCCCAGCCGCTTCCACCGGATGAGCTCTCCATAAAAAACACAGTACTGATATCCCTGCATGATGTGTGTCATAGGATTCAGGTTGAGGAGATTTTTAAGGAGGGAGGACTCCTGGACCGTGCTGAAAGTCATGGGGTAAATGATGGGAGTAGCAAAAAACCAGAAGGTCAACAAATTCGCCAGGATATCCTTGATATCCCTGAAATGAACCGTTAAGGAGGAAACGAGGAAACTGAATCCCAGAGTGAATACGAACTGGACCAGAACGACGACGGGGAGTAAGAGGAGATAGGGCGTGTAGTGTCCCCCCAGGATCGGGACGAAAATGAGCAAGATAGGAAGACCGAACAGAAAATGAATGAAATTGCTCGTCACCACAACGACGGGCAGGATCTCCACGGGAAACAGAATTTTCTTTATCAGATTCCCCTGTATGATCAGCACGTTCGCCGATTCCAGGGAGGAAGCGACGTACCACACCTGCCAGGGAAGTAACCCACAAAAGAGGAAAAGAGCGTAAAGCCAGGGAGATCCCTCGAAGGCTGGATCCCTCGGCATGATGATAAAGCCGAACACAACTGTGTAGACGACCAACAACAAGAAGGGATTGAAAAACGACCAGAAAAACCCCAAGACCGTTCCCCGATAGCGGGCCTTCAATTCGCGGCTCACGAGGTTTTGGATGAGGACCCTGTATTTGTACAGGTCCAACAGGTTTTTAAACAGCCGGATCATGAATTCTCCCAGAAAATATTTCCTGCGCCTCCTTCGTGTATTTTCCCTGCTTCTCATACAGGATGAGCGGTTGCAGCCGTCGGGGTTCCAGTGAAGTATAATCGCAACTCACCAGAAAAAAATTGGGGTCATTGCCTTTTTGCGGAGACACACATCGGATGTTCTTGATCTTCAAATGAGTCTTTTGCATCGCTCGCATAAAATACTCTTCTCTCATAGCAGGATAAATAAAATAGGCCACTCCCGACCGCTCTAATAATTCTTCGGTTTTCTGCATTATATCAAAAATGGTGCATTTTAACTCATGTTTTGCGACTGACTTTTCGCCCGATGGGCTCAGTTGTCCCGTTCTTTGCTTGATGTAAGGGGGATTGGAGAAGACCACATCAAATTTTTGATCCACAGAAAAACGGCGGAGGTCGGTGTGGACAACATGGATTCGGCCTTCACAGCCGTTGAGCCTTACATTCCGTCGGGCCAGATCCGCCAAAGACGGCTGGATCTCCAAAGCCGTCAAGCTGGCAAAAGGCTTGATGCTCAGGAGCAGAGAAATGATGCCGTTGCCGGTGCCCAGCTCCAGTATCTTATCTGATTCTTTGGTTTGAATGAAGTCCGCCAGAAGGGGCGCATCTATGGAAAACCGGTATCCCTTCTTTGTCTGGAAAATATGGATTCGTCCATGGTAGAAGGTGTCGAGAGTTTCGTCATCACCCTCAAGCTGATCAACTGGATTCATCTTCTTCCGTTTCGGTAAAAACGAGAACGCTATCGGGCTGGATCCTGGCATAGCCTCCGTTGACGGCATGGTGCTTTTTTGATCGGGCTGAATGGTACTCGATCCTTCCTTTCCCCAGAGCAATAATGAGTTTTCGGTGTCCTGGCAGAATGCCCAGATATCCCTCAAGACTCGGCAAAGAGACCTCTTCGACCCGCTCATCCACGAGAACCTCACGGGATGTGATCACACGAAGCTCAAGAGATGAAGGCAATGTTTCGCTCATGCAGCTCTCAACTCCTCCCCTCTTTGGATCACTTCCTCGATCCCACCGACCATATAGAATGCCTGCTCGGGAACATCGTCATGTTTCCCCTCAGAGATCTCCTTAAATCCTCGGATCGTCTCTTGAATGGGAACATACTTACCAGGTCTCCCCGTAAATTCCTCAGCGACGTTAAAAGGCTGTGAGAAGAACCTCTGGATCTTCCGGGCACGGGACACGATGACTTTGTCCTCTTCGGAGAGCTCTTCCATGCCGAGTATGGCGATGATGTCCTGAAGGTCTTTATACCGCTGCAATATCTCCTTGACCCTTCGGGCAACCGAATAGTGCTCCTCTCCGATCACCCGCGGATCCAGAATGCGCGAGTAGGACGCGAGAGGATCGACTGCCGGATAAATCCCCATTTCCGTAAGCGCACGGGACAAATTGGTCGTCGCATCCAGATGGGAGAAGGTCGTGGCCGGTGCCGGGTCCGTGAAATCATCCGCTGGCACATAAATAGCTTGAACAGAGGTGATCGACCCCTTCCGCGTTGATGTGATCCTTTCTTCCAGTTCTCCAAGTTCCGTCGCCAGGTTCGGCTGGTAGCCCACAGCCGAAGGCATACGTCCCAGAAGGGCCGAGACTTCTGATCCGGCTTGGACGAAGCGGAAAATGTTATCGATGAAAAGTAGAATATCCTGATTCATCTCATCCCTGAAATATTCCGCCACAGAAAGGGCGGCGAGGCCGACGCGGAGACGGGCTCCCGGGGGCTCTGTCATCTGCCCGTAAATGAGGGATGTCTTTTCGAGAACTCCGGACTCTTTCATCTCCAGCCACAGGTCATTTCCTTCCCTTGTCCGCTCTCCCACTCCAGCAAAAACGGAGTATCCCCCATGCTCTTGTGCGACGTTATTGATCAATTCCATGATGATAACCGTTTTGCCCACTCCGGCTCCTCCGAAAAGACCGATCTTTCCTCCTTTGAGAAAGGGTTGTATGAGGTCGATGACCTTGATCCCCGTTTCGAACATCTCGAGCTTCGTGCTCTGTTCTTCCAGGGATGGGGGCGGTCGATGGATGGGATACCTGACAGGCGCATCTATGGGGCCCTGATAATCCACTGGCTCTCCGATGACATTGATCAACCGCCCCAAAGTGGGCTCGCCCACCGGGACCCGGATGGGGCCATCGAGGTCGATGGCTTTCATGCCTCGGGCCAAACCATCCGTCGGATGCATGGATACACACCGAACTTTGTCTTCCCCAAGGTGTTGCTCCACCTCGACGATGATGTCGACGGGCGCGGAAGTCTTCGCACTATCAGCCTCTTTCTCATCCGGCCGAATGCCGTAGTTCTTTTTTGTGACATCCAAAGCATTCGGAGAGTGGCCCTCGAAGCCTTCGCTCGTTATCCGGATAGCGTTATAGATTTCGGGAAGCTCTGTATCCTTGAATGCGATATCGACAACAGGTCCGATGACCTGGACGACACGCCCTTCCTTACGGGAGCTTTTTCGTTCACCTGCGGTCCCTTTTTTATCTTGACCGTCGGTGCTGTCGCTTCCGTTCTTTTCTGCTTTTGGTTTTGTTTCGGGCATCGTCTTCTCCTTACCGGCCTATTTTTTTGCCAGTGCTTCAACGGCAGACATGATCTCCAGAAGTTCTTTGGTGATCGATGCCTGTCTGATTTTATTCAAAACCAGCGTAAGGTCTTCGATCAGCTCCTCCGCATTCTGAGTCGCGTTGTCCATAGCCATCATTCTCGCAGCATGTTCCGCCGCCGATGATTCGAAGAAAAAATGTGCGATCTGGTCCTCCACATGCTGAGGGAGGAGTGAGTGGACGAGCGGGAGCATGGCGGGATCCCAATCCGGTCTCTGCTCTATATGTGCTGTTTTTTCCTTCGAGCCTTCGGCGTCTTTTTCATCGCCGAACAACTCCACCGGCAGTAATTTTGTGATGATCACCCGGGGCGCCAGGATAGACTTGAATTCATTATAGGCCACATAAACAGCATCGGCCTTGTTCAGAATATAAATTTCCATAAGGAACTGAGCTAATTCTGAGCAGTCCTCTTCGGTGAACCTTTGGGCCCGGCCGCTGTATGATCGAAGAATGGGATATTCGGTTTTTTTAAAGAACAAAAGGGCCTTTTTTCCGATGAGTATGATGCGGACGCCGGCTGTCTCCGCCTTCTGCGCAAAAAAGGACGATGCTTCATCCAAAAGATTGGAATTGAAGGCACCGGCCAGTCCTTTATCCGATGTGATAACGAGGCCCACAATCTTTTTTTCTTCCCTTCGTTCCAGCAAGGGATGAGACGACCTCGGCGCCCAGAGCGCAGCCTCTTGCACGAGCTCCGGAGAATCATGCCACTTGGGCCTCGACTCCAAAACGAGTCGCTGCGCTTTCTGGAACTTGACAGTGGACACGGTCTTCATGGCCTGTGTGATCTGTTGTGTGTTGCGCACGCTCTTGATACGCTTACGCAGGTCAATCAGAGCCGGCATCTATTCTTCCTTGAATATCCTGTTGAATTCCTCGAAGGCTGAATTGAGGGCCTCCTCCACATCGGCGTCGATGGTCTTGGTTTCTCCGATCTTCCGCATCAGGTCGGCATGATTCTCGTTGAAATACGCATAAAGCTTTGTCTCATACAGGCGGATCTGCGAGACATCGAATTCGTCCAGATAGCCTCTGTTTCCCGCAAAAATGATCAAGATCTGTTTGACGACATCGAGGGGAACATACTGATCCTGCTTCAGGATTTCGGTCAATCGTTCTCCCCGGTCGAGCTGCGCTTGACTCGCCTTGTCCAATTCGGTCCCGAATTGAGCGAAAGTGACGAGCTCTCTGTACTGCGCCAGGTCCAAACGGAGCTTGCCCGCCACCTGTTTCATCGCTTTGATCTGGGCATTCCCACCCACCCTCGAGACGGATATCCCCACATTGATGGCCGGACGGATACCCGCATTGAACAATTCGGGTTCGAGGTAGATTTGACCGTCGGTGATGGATATGACGTTGGTGGGGATATAACCCGAGACATCGCCGGCCTGGGTTTCGATAATGGGGAGTGCTGTCAATGAACCTCCCCCGTTTTTGTCATTGAGCTTGGCCGCTCTCTCCAGCAGCCTCGAATGCAGATAGAACACATCCCCGGGATACGCCTCTCGTCCGGGGGGACGACGCAACAGGAGGGAGATCTCCCTGTAGGCAGCGGCGTGCTTAGACAGGTCGTCATAAACGAGAAGCGCATGCTTCCCGTTATCTCTAAAATATTCCCCCACCGCACATCCACTGTAGGGGGCCAGATACTGGAGCGGAGAGGGATCGCTGGCCGAAGCGGCGACGATGATCGAATAATCCATAGCCCCGTAATCCTCGAGGACCTTGATTATGTAGGCAATTGTCGAATTCTTTTGTCCGATGGCGACATAGATACAGATGACATCTTTGCCCTTCTGATTAATGATGGTATCGATGGCGATCGCCGTCTTCCCGGTCTGTCGGTCTCCGATGATCAACTCCCGCTGTCCCCGTCCGATCGGGATCATGCTGTCGATCGCTTTGATCCCTGTCTGAAGAGGTCTTTTAACGGGCAATCGGTCCACAACTCCAGGAGCGAGACG
>JASFEP010000163.1:0-9300 GCA_050124775.1 Candidatus Aminicenantota bacterium | reverse complement strand
TCCTCCACACCATCCGGAGGCAGTGTGTCCCCCTTTATGGCTTTTGCGAAAACTTGCTCTGGGGAAAGGTTATCGGGATAGGGATGCCTCCCTGAGAACAACCACTGCAAAAGCAGGCCAAAGGAATACATGTCACTGGCAGCTGTCACGGATTCACCGTGTGCCTGTTCAGGGCTCATGTACATTGGAGTACCTATGATGATTCCCCACTCCGTTTCAAATCCGCCACCCGCCAATTTTTTTGGCTTGAAGACTCCTGTCTCCAGATCACGTGCATTTATATCCGACCAATGCACCGTTGTTTTCTGGTCAACGATTGAAAAGGCCAGTCCAAAGTCCAGAACCTTAATTTCCCCACGCTCATCGATCATGATGTTTTCCGGCTTCAGGTCTCGGTGAACGACACCTTGAGCATGAGCGTCAGCAAGCACCTCTCCTATCTGTACAGCGATTTTGAGTTTCTCAGATTGGCCGAGGTTATGGATCTGCACCTTATTGAGAGCTGTCCCCTTGATCAATTCGAGAACCAGAACATCAGCGTCTTCCGTTTCGATAAGGTTATAAATACGGCAGATATGGGGATGTTCCAATTTAGAAAGGAGTTGAGCTTCTCTGATCAAGCGAGCTTTAGTCTGATCATGGAAACGTTTCTCTCCACGAATGGCTTTAAGGGCTACTTTGCGTTTGAGCTTCTCATCGTAACCAACGTATACTTCTCCCATCCCCCCTTTTCCAATGAAATCAATGACGCGAAAATGATCGATTCTTTTTCCGAGGAGGGGCCATTCGGAGTTCTGTTCCTCGGAGGATTTTCTGTTTTGAGTTATTGCCGCATCGTTATCTTTTTTTTTCAATTTTCTCTCCCTGGACTATGGGAATATACCTATCATTATAAAATATTGCAATACGATCGTCCTAATCTGTGTTTGAGGAGAGCTGGTGTAGGAATATTTGTGCTTGCATCCATCTCCCACCATATTCATCATTATGATCCTGTGCGTTCCAACCCACGCTTCCAGGAACTGCTGCGTAAGATGAATCTTCCGGTGGATGAGAAGGAATAGGAAGGACGCTGACCCGGGAATAACTGAGTTGGAAGACGTGAAGAAGAGGCTGATTGATAAGGGTCTGATAATTTCCACCTCAGTTGACATTCTATTCACTCATATGATAATTGTTGAAGGAACATCTTAAGGGAGTTTCAAACAAGAGTATTCTTTATTGTATTAAAGGGGGGAAAGATGACCATAGAATGCCCAAAATGTCAGGCCGGAGTCCCTGACGATTCCCGCTTCTGCAGTAAATGCGGGACGCCGATTCATTCCTCGGATAAAGCATTCATATCCCAGACCAGAACAATCTTGAGACCCATGGAGGAATTGCCACCAGGGACCACACTTGCCGAAAAGTATAAAATCATTGAAGTTTTAGGCCGAGGAGGGATGGGAGTTGTTTACAAGGCAGAGGATACCAAGCTCGATCGCAGCGTTGCTCTCAAGTTCTTGCCTCAAGAGTTGATCCAGGATGAGGAGGTGAGAGAGAGATTCGTTTTGGAAGCGCAAACGGCAGCCGGACTGTCCCACACCAACATCTGCACGATACACGAGATCGATGAGCAAGAAGGAAAACTGTTCATATCCATGGAATATGTCGAAGGGCAGACCTTAAAAGAGCGGATAGATCGAGGCCCGCTGAAAACCGAAGAGGTGTTGAATATTGCCATTCAAGTCGCCGAGGGCCTCGAGGAAGCCCATAAGAAAGACATCATCCATAGGGATATTAAAAGCGCTAACATCATGGTCACAGACAAAGGCCAGGCCAAAGTCATGGACTTCGGATTGGCCAAGGTCAAAGGCGGGACTCTTCTGACCAGAGAAGGAACGACTCTCGGTACGGTCGCCTACATGTCTCCTGAACAGGCCAAATGTCAAGAAGTCGACCACCGGTCTGATATTTGGTCATTAGGGGTGGTCATGTACGAGATGCTTACCGGACAGTTGCCCTTTCGAGGAGACAGGGAAGCGTCCATTCTCTACTCTGTCGTACACGAGGAGCCGATACCGCTCAAATCCATAAAGCGCGGACTTCCACCAGAACTTCAGCAAATTATAAACCGGGCCTTGAAGAAAAATCCGGAATCTCGCTACTCATCGGCAACGGACATTTTAAAAGACTTGAGGAAATATCAGGATATTCTGCAAGCAGAGGAATTGGGCGCATTCAATCTGAGAACTTTTCTTAGCCGCATTCGCAAGCCACAAATTGCAATCCCGGCCGTTGCCGCGGTTTTTCTGATCGCCCTTATTGCTGTCTGGTTCTTCAGCCGACAGGCTAATATCCGATGGGCCAGGGAAGAAGCCCTTCCTGAGGTCGAACGGCTTATTGAAACGAATTGGAGGGATTTTACCGATGCCTATAAACTCGCAGCTGAGGCAGAAAAATTCATTCCGAACGACCCCAGGCTTACCGAGCTCCTTTCAGGATGCTCATTGTACATAAATGTAACGACAGAGCCTCCGGGTGCAGATGTATACATGAAAGAATATGACTCTCCAGAGAATGAATGGGAATTTTTGGGTGTTTCTCCCATAGAAAAACTCAGATTACCCATCGGAATTTTCAGATGGAAAATAGAAAAGGACGGCTATGAGACAGTCCAGGCCGCATTTTCCAGTTGGGACATAAATATTCTGGCGAAAGACTCGATAATTCCAAACAGTCTTGTGAGAGTGCTCGATAAAAAAGGAAGCGTTCCGGCAGGTATGGTGCGGGTGCAGGGTGCGCAAACTCCTTTAGGGAATTTGGATGATTTCTATATAGATAAATATGAAATCACGAATAAACAGTACAAAGAATTCATAGACAGTGGAGGATACACAAACAAAGAATACTGGGAACATGAGTTTATCAAAGATGGGAGGATTCTGACTTGGGAAGAAGCCATGGCCGGGTTCGTGGACCAAACAGATAGACCGGGCCCATCCAATTGGCAGGCAGGATATTATCCAGAAGGACAGGAAGAGTATCCGGTTTCAGGAATCAGTTGGTACGAAGCAGCTGCCTATGCAAAATTTTGCGGAAAGACTCTGCCGACAGGCCATCATTGGGGACTGGCAAGGGGCGAATACACGTCTTTGATCATATGGCCCCAACTCGGAGGTTTTGCCATTTTCGCTCCGTTCAGTAATTTCGGAGGCAAAGGTCCTGTTGCGGTAGGGAGTCTTCCCGGCATAACCTCCTACGGAGCCTATGACATGGCTGGCAATGTACGGGAATGGTGCTGGAACGAAACCTCCGGGGGGAAATTGATAAGGGGCGGCGCCTGGAACGATAATCCATACAGGTTCACTGAATTGGCCGGAGCGCCCTCCTTCGATCGTTCTTCTCATAATGGGTTCCGATGCGCTCTCTATCCTGATGCCGAAAAGATCCCCGAATCCGCGTTTGCAATGATGACCTATGGTGAAGCCGTAGATTTTTACAAAGAAAAGCCCGTTTCGGATGCCGTTTTTCAGGCTTACAAAGAACAATTCTCCTACGACAAGACCGACCTGAATGAGCGCACGGAAAGGAGAGACGAAGGTTCTGAAGATTGGATTTATGAGCGGATAACCATTGACGCTGCCTATGGAAATGAGCGAATCATCGCCAACCTTTTTCTGCCCAAAAATATGCCACCTCCCTACCAAACCGTTATCTATTTCCCCGGAAGTGCTTCTCTCTTTCAAGCATCGAGTGAAGACCTTGAAAACTATTATGAATTTCCGGTTTTTCTTTCTTTTCTGGTGAAGAATGGACGGGCCGTGGTCTATCCAGTCTATAAAGGGACCTTCGAGCGCAGGGAGGAGGCTTTGATTCCAGTTTATATGGGAGACAATTCTTATGCCTACACGAACTTCTTGATTCAAGTCGTCAAAGATCTCATGAGAAGCATCGACTATCTGGAGACCCGTCAGGATATCGACATGAATAAAATCGCCTATTATGGGATGAGTTGGGGAGGAGCGATGGGCGCCATCACCCCGGCTGTGGAGGAACGCCTGGAAACAGCGATCATACTGGGAGGAGGCCTCGTCGGGCGCGGCCGCCCTGAAGCAAATCAGATCAACTATGTTACCCGCGTAAAAATCCCGACTCTGATGTTGCACGGCAAATACGACACGATCTACCCGTACGAGACATCGATAAAGCCGATGTTCGATCTTCTGGGAACGCCGGAGGAGTACAAGACGCTGAAATTGTTCGAGACGGACCACATCTCGCCGAGGAATGATTTTATCCGGGAAATTCTGGCATGGCTCGATAAATACCTAGGGCCAGTTGGATAACTAGGTAAGGGATTCATAACCTTCATAAATCTGTTTCATTTATCGATGCAAATCACTTTAAACGTCCCGCAGTTCTTTTATAATAAGAATCAATTTTATGTGATCCCTTTAGTGGAGCAAATTGACTCATTTCCCGGAAATTGATATGCTTTGACTGCGTTTGTCAGAAGGGAAAGCAATGGGAATTAAGTGTACCCAATGTCATCATGAAAATCCCGATGATACTCTTTTCTGCGGGAAATGCGCTGCCCGGCTCCCCTCCCCGGAAGAGCCCGAAATTACTGAAACCCTGGAGACTCCTCAAGAAGAACTCGCCACCGGAACCACATTTGCAGGGCGATACCAGATCATAGAGGAGTTGGGCAAGGGCGGTATGGGTAGGGTCTACAAGGCTCTCGATAAGGAGATAAACGCCAAAGTCGCCCTGAAGCTCATCAAACCCGAAATCTCAGCCGACCGTAAAACCATCGAACGGTTCAGGAAAGAACTAAAGATCGCCCGCGATATCACGCACAAAAACGTTTGCCGCATGTATGACCTCAACAAGGAGGGGGATTCATACTTTATCACGATGGAGTACGTCTCCGGCGAAGACTTGAAGAGCTTCATCAGAAGATCGAGACAATTGACTATAGGGACTGCCATAACTATAGCCAAACAAGTCTGTGAAGGACTTTCCGAAGCGCACAAATCAGGGGTGGTTCATCGGGATCTAAAGCCTTCCAACATCATGATCGACAACGAAGGGAACGTCCGCATAATGGACTTTGGGATAGCCCGTTTCCTCAAAGAGAAAGGCATAACAGGTACAGGAGTGATTATCGGCACACCGGAATACATGTCGCCCGAGCAGGTGGAAGGCAAAGAACTCGACCAGCGCTCCGACATCTATTCTTTGGGGATCGTCCTTTATGAGATGGTGACGGGTCAAGTGCCTTTCGAGGGCGATACTCCCTTTGCCTTAGGGATGAAACACAAAAGCGAGATCCCTCATGATCCTAGGAAGCATAACGCACAGATCCCAGATGATCTCAGCCAAGTGATATTGAGATGCCTTGAGAAAGAAAAAGAAAAGAGGTGCGAAAATGCGGATGAACTCCGGGACGAACTCGAAAAAGTCGAGAAAGGCATCCCGACCACAGAAAAACCATCTCCGGGGAAAAAACCTCTCACATCCAAAGAAATCACTGTAAGCTTTGGATTGAAGAAGCTGCTCATCCCGGCCTTGACGATAGCTGCCCTGGTGATCATTGCGATCGCAATCTGGCAGCTCCTCCCTCAAAAGCCATCTCCCCCTTCATCTCCATCCAAACCATCGATCGCAGTGCTCCCCTTCGATGACCTGAGCCCGCAAAAGGACCAGGAATATTTCTGTGACGGCCTCACAGACGAGCTTATCAACCGCCTCACGAAGATCCAGAACTTGCGGGTTCCTGCCCGAACATCGGTTTTTTCTCTCAAGGGAGAAGCGCTCGGCATCTCCGAGATCGGAGAAAAGCTGGCTGTTGCAAACGTCTTAGAGGGAAGTCTCCGGAGAACCGAAAACAAACTTCGCATCACGGTCCAGTTGGTCAAAGTGGCCGATGGCTACCCGATTTGGTCTGCAAAATATGAACGGGACGAGAAAGATATCTTTTCGCTCCAGGATGAGATATCTCTCGAGATCGTCGATGCGCTTCAGGTCGAACTGCTGGGAGACACGAGAGAAAAAGTTATGAAGCGACACACGGACAATAAGGAAGCTTATGATTCCTATCTCAGAGGGTTGTGGATATTTAACAATAAATTTTCCGAAGAAGATCTCAGAAAAGCCATCATTCATCTCGAAAACGCTATCGATAAGGATCCCGATTTTTCTCTGGCTTATGTCGAACTCGCTAATGTGTATATGGCACTCTCCTATTGGCATTTTTTATCTCCCGATGACGTCCTTCCAGAGACTAAAAGGGCCATCCAGCAGGCTTTGAAGATCGACAACTCACTTGGCGAAGCTTACGATATAAGGGGATTTGTAAAATTAGCTTATGAATGGGATTATGCCGGAGCTGAGAGCGACTTCAAAAGAGCTCTGGAGTTCAATCCGAAATATCCATGGAGTCATGTCGACTACGCTCAATTATTGCTGGTTAAGGGAAAAGCGGAGGAAGCTTATAAAGAGAATTTGATAGCCATCGACTTGGATCCGCTGTCTCCCCGCGTAAGAGTAAATTATGCCCACAACTTGTGTTATTCAGGCAAATATGATGAGGCTATTGAAGAATGTGAGAAAGTGCTCGAGATCGATTCGGATTATCCTATTGCTCATCTGTTGCTAGGCCGTTGTTACCTTGAAAAGTCGCTATTCGACGAAGCCATCTCTTCATATCAGAATGCACTTGATTTCTCGGGAGACAGCACGGAAATTTTATTAAACCTAGCCTTTGGTTATGCTGTTTCAGGAAAGGAAGAGGAGGCGTTGGAGATCATCGCGAAAGTGGATAAGCTGTCTGAACACAAATATATTCCGAATTTTGCCAAAGCCATTGTTTATGCCGCGCTAAAAAATAAGGATAAAGCATTTGAGTATTTGAACTTAGCCTACAAGGATAGAGACCCTGACCTGGTTTATCTAAAACTTGTGGCTGATGAATTCCCTTCGGAGCCCGAGTTAGATGCGATGCTGAAGAAGCTGAATCTCGAATAACCAACGCAAACTTGACACACCATACTGAGTGATATCTAATCTAAACATCACATACTGGAGATTCTATCGCGGCCAAAAGGAGGGAAGGGCATGAATAACCATCTTAATAAAAAAAAGCTTTTTATGGCGTGTGCCGTCATAATCATTCCTTTAACTCTTTTCGCGTTCCCCCCTTTCGAGGACGGACACAAAAATGAACCTGAGATATCGCTTTTATCAAATCGTCATCCAATCCAAAAGGAGGTCCATATGAAATTAACCGTCCTCGTCGACAACAACACGCTCATCGACAGGTATTTTTATGCAGAACCAGGTATCGCACTGTACATCGAAGAAGGGGGAAAACGCATATTGCTCGATGTCGGCTATTCGGACATATTCATTAAAAATGCTCAAAAAATGAATATCGATCTCAGAACATTGGATTATGTCGTTCTCTCCCACGGCCATCTGGATCATACCTGGGGATTAGATCCTCTTATCAGGCTTTATACAGAATCTCAAATAGAAAGCATCCCTCATAAAAAGCCCACGGTCGTGGCACATCCTCTCGTTTTCGTTTCTAAAATGTTCGATGATATGGAGATCGGATCTCTTTTTTCTCGAGAAAAATTGTCTAAGAACTTTCCGGTCAAGCTGAGCAAAGACCCCGTATGGCTGACAGAGCGTCTCCTCTATCTTGGAGAGATCGAAAGAACGAACGATTTCGAAGGGAAAAAACCGATAGGAACACTCATAAAACCGGATGGTGAGGAGCCCGATTATCTCTATGACGATACAGCTTTGGCCTATAAGTCTCCCAACGGCCTGGTGATCATCACGGGTTGTTCACATTCGGGAATCTGCAACATCGTCGAGCAGGCAAAAAGGCTTTGTAAAGAAGAGAGAGTCATCGACATTGTGGGAGGACTTCATTTGCTCGATCCTCCAGAAGAGCAGTTGCAGGGAACATTAGAATATTTGAAAAAGCTGGCGCCCGAACAAATGCACCCGTGTCATTGTACGGACCTCAACTCGAAGATCGCCTTGTCCAAAGTTGTCAATCTCAAGGAGGTTGGGGTAGGGCTTATGCTTGAATATGAATAGAAGCGAGCGGCATGATATACATAAAGGAAAAGTTAAAAAAATAGAAATTTTTGAATAAAATTTCTCTTTCGCTTTTCTAGAGGGACAGCATATCTAATCTAAGAAATAATTATGCTGTTTCCCTAATTAACCATCAAACTGAATCTGTTACTATTGGCTACTTATACCTCACTCGACAGGAAGGCTTGAGTTCCAAATGTCTACGTGCAGCCTCCACATGCCGTCATCACCTTTTTTCCATACGACCAAATATTTAGCCATGTCTTCCATCGCATCCATTTCTTCAGGCTGAAGAGACACTTTGGCTGTACCGATCTCGCAAACCAGGTCGCCCATTCCCATAACATCTACGGTGGTCAAAAGGACATCCTTGATCCCCATCTGGAAACCTCCGGCCCAGTAAGCTTCGACAGCCGCTCTCCCCTTGATCATCTCGCTGTTCGGGGGCAAGAGCGTGGCATCTTCTGTGTAATAGCTGGCCAACATGGCGGCATCACCTGCACGGACGGCTTCACCGAACTTAGCATTTGCAGCCTCGATCTCCTGCCGTACTTTTACCATATCAATGGCTGCTTCGGCCACATCCTCCACCACTTCTTCCGCCTGCTGGCAGCCAAAGGTCAAACAAAACAGAAAGACCAAAGGAATGACAACAAATAATTTTTTCATTTTCCCCTCCCTTTAGAGGAATATATAAATTAGACATCAGATGAGAGTGTCTGTCAAGTTCTCGCCCCACTTTGGGAGCATCGATTTAGGATTCGTATTTTCTCCAGAGCGCGGAACTTTTCTTTGGCTCTTCATACACAGGTCTTTAGCTATCCAACTGTCAGCATGTCTATTAAATATTTATATGCAGCAGCGTCCAAGCCGCACAAAACTTTGACGATTCCATTAGAAGGGGACTGAAACAACGCAATTTTGCCGATTTTGTTTACGATGAGCTGATTTCCTGTAACCATTCCAAGAAATCGCAGTATATATTCATAAGGAGCGCATAAAGAGAAAATGATCACACGCAAAGAAGAACAGATCCTCCTGGCCATCGTCCATTTGGACGACAGGGCCTACCTGGTCAATGTCAGGAAAAAATTGAGGGAAATCACAGACAAATATCTGGATGTCGGGAGCATCAACAAAACATTTAAAAAGCTCGAGCGGGATGGACTCCTCGTATCCGAGCTGGGAGAACCGACGCCTATT
>JASFEP010000162.1:0-9331 GCA_050124775.1 Candidatus Aminicenantota bacterium | reverse complement strand
CGAATATCAAGCGCCTGATCCTTGCCTGAAGGATCGCCCCCAAACACATGGGACACGGCTCGAGCGTCACATACAGATCGCAACCGGGCAGCCTGTAATTCTTTTTAATGCGGCAGGCCTCTCTGATGGCTAGAATTTCAGCATGCGCTGTGGGATCATTCACAGAAATGGTCCTATTATGCGCCCTGCTCAGTATATGACTTTCCGATATGACTAGAGCTCCCACAGGTACTTCATCCTTCTCTTCCGCCCTGGCAGCTTCCAAAAGAGCCTCTCTCATGAAGGAAACATGTTTTGCGACTTCTTTCATCAGACTCCGATTTTACTGCTCTTACCATAACTTTACAACTGGGTATAGGGACTATCAGCAATTCAAAAACCATGACGAGTGTCGTTCTGCAAGTCTCAATGGGAGGTTGGTAACATTTTCAGTTTCCTCCATGGGGTTCGATTGAGAACCGGTCCCTTCAGATGGTGTTTTCGAATCTTGTCATCCGATCGCGCGGAATCGCGGCTCTGTCCCTTCAAGGAGGGAAAACTGCTGATTTATTTTTATTGAGAGATGGAATATGATATAGCTCCATAAAAAGGACGGCGACAAATGAAAGAAGAGTTCGAATGCCTGGCCTGTGATAAAAAACATCCGGTCGATGTTTTTAACACATTCTGTCCTGATTGCAAGGAGCCGCTGCTTTATCACTATCCCGATAAAAAGAGAACCATCAGCGAGGAGCGAAACCACACCCTTGAAGTTTTCTTAGACTTTCTTCCATTCGATAAAATCGATCACACATTCTTGCTGGGAGAAGGAAATAGCCCTCTAGTGAAACTCAAACAGATCAGCGATGAATGTCGTCTGCCTCATCTTTATGTGAAGGATGAATCCTTCAATCCGACGGGAAGCTTTAAAGATAGAGGTACCGCTGTCGCCATTCAAAAGGTCGTCTCTTTGAAGATCGACAAGATCGGCACCGTGTCCACAGGAAATATGGCGACATCCACTGCAGCTTACGGGGCTAGAGCCGGCCGGAAGACCTGTGTCTTTATCAAGGAAGATATCTCTGAAGAAAAATTGTTATCCTGCGGAGTATACGGCCCCATCATGATCAAGGTCAAGGGAGACTACGGGGAGCTTACATACAAGAGCTTTGAGCTGGGGCGCAAACATAACATCTACTTCATGAATTCCGTAGATCCCTTCCGCATCGAAGGTTATAAAGTTATCGGATTGGAGATATTCCTTCAACTGGGGAACCAGGCTCCCGAGTACATTTTTGTGCCCGTAAGTTCGGGCGGGCATCTGATCGGGCTTATAAAGGCATATTCAGAGTTGAAAGTGCAGGGTTTGATCGAAAAAGTGCCGACATTCATCGGTGTCCAGGCCGAGGGATGTTCGCCCATCGCAAGGGCCTTCCGTTCCGGCGCTCCCAGAGTCGAGCGAATAAAAAAGGCGAATACCGTAGCACAGGCTATCACAAATCCCGATCCTCCCGGAGGGAATATGCTCCTCAATCTGATCAGAGAACACAACGGCTCAGTCCTTGCTGTTTCTGACACAGATATCCTCATAGCTCAGAAAATGCTGGCAGAGAAGGAAGGCATTTTTTGTCTTCCTGCCTCAGCGACAACTCTGGCGGGCTTCTACCAACTGTCAAGAACGAACACATTCAAAGATACAGATAGGATCGTTCTGGTCGTTTCGGGGACAGGAATGAAAAATCTAAAGGTGCTGAAACCCTCGCTGATGAAATTTTATCACTCATCCCTATCCAATCTTGAGAATATCCTCCTCACCACGATTGATTGACACCTATCCGGCTTAGAAGAATAACGGATCTTGAATCGTTAGCGACTCGAGATTGCTTTGGGGGCATTCAGAGATCGCAATACATGAATCGCTCATATCGAATAAAATGGAAGGGATCTGCGTATAAATTGATGAAAACCGAAGTGGACACGCCCGAGCATTGCGCAATCGCTTTCATATAAAAATTTTCTGTGCTACCATGAATGAACGAACTTATATAAAAGGAGGTAAAAATGAGTAATGATTTCCCTTCCATGGAAATAAACCTTCCAAAAATCAATCCCAATCTCATCAAACTGATCGTTATTGGCGTCATCGTCATTATCGTCTTAGCGGGTTCGTTCTATCAGATCAGCCCGGAAGAGGCGGGTGTGATCCTGCGGTTCGGCAAGTATGTGCGTACAACTGACCCGGGACTTCATCTCAAACTTCCCCTTGGGATAGAACAGCTGACTAAACTCCCTGTTCAGAGACAGCTCAAAATGGAGTTCGGATTCAGGACGGCCAGGCCGGGAATACGAACAGAATACCGGACAACACCTGACACAATAAGAGAAGCCACAATGCTCACAGGAGATTTGAACGTCGTAGTGGCAGAATGGATCGTTCAATACAAGATCGAGGATCCCTACAAATACCTCTTCAAGATCCGTGATGTGGACAGCACATTCCATTATATGAATGAAGCTGTCGTCCGGACGATCGTCGGAGACAGCACGGTCGATGAAGTGATCACCATAGGACGATCGCGGATCGCCCTCGAAGCCAAAGAAGAGCTCCAGATGCTGTGTGACCTGTATGAGATCGGGATCGAAGTCAATCAGCTCATCTTCCAGGATGTCAATCCCCCAGACCCTGTCAAGCCGTCATTCAACGAGGTGAATGAATCCCAGCAGGAAAAAGAGAGAAAGATCAACGAGGCGTGGTCAGAATACAACCAGGAGATACCGAAAGCACAGGGAGAGGCCGAACAGATGATCAGGGGAGCTGAAGGATACGCCACAGAACGCATCAACAACGCCGAAGGAGATGCCACACGATTCAGGTCGATCTACAGGGAATATGCCAGGGCACCACTGGTGACTAGAAAGCGCTTGTATCTCGAGGCCATAAACGAGGTCCTCCCCAAGGTCAACAAAAAAATCATCTACGATAAAGGATTGGAGAGCATCTTGCCGCTTTTAAACTTCGGGCAGGAGGTGAAAAATGACTAAACAAACGAGAACCGTTGTGTTTGTTATCGTCGCATTTTTCGTTCTCATCGTTCTCATCGATGCGATCTATGTTGTATCCGAAATGAATCAGGTCATTATCACACAATTCGGAGAACCCATCGGAGAGGCTATTACAGGACCTGGATTGCACATCAAAACACCCTTCATCCAAAAAGCCAACTATTTCGAAAAACGCTGGCTCGAGTGGGACGGCGATGCCAATCAGATCGTGACGAAAGATAAAAAGTACATTTGGGTCGATACCTACGCCCGTTGGAGAATCAGCGATCCCCTTGTCTTCTTCCAGAGAGTCCGGGATGAAAGAGGAGCACAATCCAGGTTAGACGATATCATCGATGGGGAAACCAGGAATGCCATCGCAAACTATGATCTGTTCGAGGTCGTCCGTTCCACGAACAGAGAGTTCGAAACCTCAGAAGAGGCCGCAGAGATACTGGATACGGAAGCCGTACAACAACAGGTTGAGATGGGACGGGAAAAAATCACCCATATCATCCTGGAAAGATCCTCCGAGATCACCCCGGAATTCGGCATCGAGCTCAAGGATGTACGGATCAAAAGAGTGAATTACGTTGAGGAAGTTCAGAGAAAAGTGTTCGACCGTATGATCGCAGAAAGACAGAGAATAGCCGCAAAATACCGCTCTGAGGGGGATGGTAGGAGTGCCGAGATCCGCGGACAAAAAGAGCGGGAGTTGAAGAGAATTGAATCGGAAGCCTACAAAACATCACAGGAGATCAAAGGAAATGCTGACGCGCAAGCCGTCAAGATCTATGCGGACGCCTACAATCTCGATCCGGAATTCTACCAGTTCATGAAGACGCTCGAGACGTACAGAACCATTATGGATAAGGAGACCTGGTTGTTCCTTTCGACGGACTCCGAGTTCCTCAAATATCTCGATTCGACACGAAAATAACACGATTAGGCAAGAATTTGTTTGAGGCGGGATACGGAGATGTTGCCGCCGCTGAGGACGAGAGCGACTTTTTTTCCTTGAAGCCGTTCCTTGATCTTTATGGCGGCGGAAAGGGGTGCAGCTCCTGCATCTTCCGCTAGATTCCGGACGTTCTCCAAGATCAGACGGATGGCCTGAATCATCTCGTCCTCGGAAACGAGAATAAAATCTGCCAGATGTTTTCTTAAGATCTCTTGTGTCAATTCATACCCGATCTGAGTTGCCAGACCTTCCGCCTCTGTCTCCATCTTATCCTTTACGATAGTCCCTTTTTTCCAGGATAGATAGGCAGCCGGAGCCTTTTCGGCCTGGACAGCGATCACCTCGACTTCAGGATTCACAGCCTCTTTGACCAGACAACAACCGGATGCCCCGCTACCACCCCCGACAGGTACGAGGATCATATCGAGATCGGGGAGGTCTTCGAACATCTCCAAGGCATAGGTAGCGACACCCGAGATCAGGTGAGGCTCGTTCGCCGGATGAATGAAGCGCGCACCCCTTTCGCCCGCGATCTTTTCGGCATATTCCCTGGATTCATCGAATATCGTGCCAAAGAATACAATGTTCGCACCCAGGCTTTTCACGGCCTTGACTTTGCTGGGATTGGATTTTTCCGGCATCACGATGGTTGCTGGAACGCGGAAAAGATTGGATGCGTAGGATATGGATTGGGCATGGTTCCCCGTTGAAGCTGTCACCACACCCCGCTCCTTCTCCTGTCTGTTCAGATGTGAGATGAGGTTGATCCCTCCGCGCACCTTGAATGCCCCTGTGGGAAGATAGTTCTCGTGTTTGATGAAGATTTTTGCGCCCAGAAGCTGATTCAGCTGAGGGTAAGAGTAAAGCGGTGTCCTCGGCAAAAAACCCCTCAGAAGACTTTTCGCCTTAAGGATATCCTTGAACTCCGGCCACTTCATGTTGGAAGTCCTTTTTTCACACAGAAGGAAGATAAAACTATTTCAAAAACGATGTCAATTTATGTTTATTCGGAAAAAGAGCAGCCGTCCCTCCCGTATGAAAGAACACCACTCTGCCCTCCTTGTCGATAGCACCTTTCTCAACGAGATCGACAAGACCTGTCATGGCTTTACCCGTGTATACTGGGTCGAGGAAGATCCCTTCCTTGAGGGAAACCTGGCGTATCGTATCCGATATATCCTTTGTGACAATCCCATAACCGTCTCCAAGATACTCATCCAAAACATGTACGTCCGCCTCTTTATCCAATGCGATGTCCAAGTCCAATGCCTTTGCTGTTTCCTGGACGATCGTGAATACATCCTGACTGAATTTTTCCTTTTCGTCCGAGACGCTGATGCCCAAGACCTTTGTGTCGGGCGTGAGGGCCTTGGCTCCGATTGCCAGCCCGGCCTGCGTCCCCCCCGATCCTGTTGCGTGAATCACATAGTCCGGCTGAAAGCCCAAAGATTCCGTCTGTTCCAGCATTTCTGCGTAAGCTTGAGCGTAACTGATAGCTCCCAATGGCTTATCCATCGATCCGCTGACCATAGATCCCCCTATGGGAGCGACATAAGGAGTGTGGCCCCACTCCTTCACTTCAAAAACGACCTCTTCAAGGATCTTTTCGGCGTCCTCCTGAGTAACGACCTTACCCGTTTCTGCCTCTCTAATCTTGATGTCCGCTTGGAGGATGTAGTCGAGCAGGAGGTTCCCGTCATATTCCTCGGGGAGATCATAGGTCTTGAACAACACCAAAACAGGAGTGATGCCGTATCTGCGGGCAGCCGCAGCCGTCTGAAGACACCAGTTCGACTGCAAACTCGCCCATGTGATGATGGTATCCGCTCCTTTATCCAAAACATCGGGGATGATGAATTCGAGCTTGCGGGACTTATTGCCGCCGAATGCCAGTCCGGTCAAGTCATCACGTTTCATGTAGATCTCTGGTCCCCCCAGATCCTTGGTTAGGTTTCCCAGTTTTTGCATAGGCGTCGGGGAGTGGATCAGATCGATTTTTTTGTATGCCTGGATTTTTTTCTGGAAATCGGAAAGGGAATAGGCCATCGGACTCACCTCCGGAGTCAAAATTGTATATCAGATCCGTTTCAATAGCAATCTGGTCGAATGTCAGTAGGCTTTCCAGGCTTTTTTGAGCTCGGTTATCTTGCGGGCGGTAAAGATCGTTATACCGTCTCCATAGTAATAAAAAATAGGGATGGTGATCAGGATGAAGATGGTCGAGCTGATGAGCCCGCCCACCGCAGAGAGAGCCAGCGACGCCCAGATCTGGCGCCGGCCAGCTTCAACCTGGATCAAGACCAACGGTAACATTCCCAATACTGTGGTGCCGGTCGTCATAAAGATCGGTCGTATCCTTTCCCGCGCTCCCTGAATCACCGCATCCAGAAGAGGCAAACCCTGCCGGCGTTTGAGGTTGATATGATCCACAAGCAAGATCGAATTGTTGACCACGATCCCTCCCAATAAGATCACACCGATGTAAGCGGAGGAATCGAAGGCAAAATCCGCGAGTACAAAAGCGACAAATACTCCTATCAGTGCCAAAGGCACGGCAAAAAGGATGAAGAATGGTTGGATGATGGATTCATACAGCGAAGCGAGAATCATAAAAATGACGACGAGCGAGAAAAATATAGCAAATTTTATCTGGCCTTTTTCTTCTTCTGTAAGAAACCAGGTATCTTCCATTGTGGCTGAAAATCCAGGAGGCAGATCGAGCCTGGCAAAAACGGCCTCTCGGTACTTTTCTGCGGCTTTGGTGGGCCCCCGGAATTCCCACATGACCGTCTGCTGAAACTGCTGATCCTCCCTGTCGATGGAACCGGCGATAGGCTTCTCTTCGAGGCTGGAGACCTCTCCTAAACGCAGATATTCCCCCTTTCGAGTGAGAATGAGGACATCCTGTATTTCCTTGATGTCCATTTCTTCGGCATCGGGAAACTTAATGGAAAATTCCAATTCCTGCCCACTGATGTTGACCTTGATCGGACGTGTAACGCGGCCGCTGAGCATGGCCGCGATCTGGTAGTAGAGATAAAGTGGATCGATGTCGTATTTCCGTAAGGCTTCTTTGTCCAGCTTGGCGACGTACTCGAAGGATTCTCCCCTGAACCACCACCCCCTCGAAGAAATGATCTTTACATCCTTAATGCGGGGATTACGCTTGAGTGTTGCTTCGAGGCTGGACGTGATATCCCGCAGTTTTTTCAGATTATACCCGAAAAACTTTATCCGGGAATCATACATGGGTCCGCCCCCGAACCCGGAATAATATCCCTGGGGATCAAAACCCGATATGGAAACGTTGATACCTGCAAAATTTGTGGCCAGTTGGATCAATTCTTCTTTCAAAAGATAAGGCCTGTAGGACATCTCGATCTCGGTCGGAAAACTCACTTCCATGAAACCTCGCTCGGACATAACGCTCGTGTTGAGCTCCTTTTCATAATCTTTATCGATGACTTTTTCCTCGAACTGTCGCATCACAACATCGGTCCTCTCGATGTCCGTCCCTGCCGGCATTCCCACATACACGCGCAGCTTCTCCTTGGAATACCAGGAGAAAAACTCGCCCAGAGTGACTTCCGATCTGAACCATTTGTAGGATCCATAAAAAATGGCGGCAACGATCAGAAGAATTTCTACAGGGTGTCTGATTAAAAATTTTAATGCTTTTGCGTAGAGATCGCGATACCGTTCCTTTCTCCTTTTTTTCGGGCTTATGAGGAGTTTGGGCGATAGGGCCGGGATCACAGAAAAAGAAACCAGAAGAGATGCGGCCAGAGCCGAGCTTATCACGATAGCCATGGGCAGGTAGACCAATTTCAATCGCCCCTGGAAATATGCGATGGAGAAGAAAACACTCATAGTTGTCAATGTGGAAGCAAAAACAGGAAGAAAGACTTCTTTGGAGCCGCGGATCGCTGCTTGGATGGGTGAGTTACCCTCCTCTCTGATTCGTAATACGTTCTCAAAAACAACGATGGAATTATCCACAAAAAGCCCGAATCCTAAGGCCAGGCCCCCGAGCGTCAGCATGTTCAATGAGGTTTTTGTGAAGTAGACAAGGTTGAATGTCAGCAGCACGGAAAAGCCGATCGAGGAGAGGACCAACAGCGATGGTTTGATGCTGCGCAGCACCACATAAATAAGGATAAAGATCACAGCGACGATAATTCCGACAAGGATATAAAGCTCCTTGAGATGCTTTTTGATCTCATCGCTCTCATCGTTGACAGCCCGGAATATCAAATCCGGTGGCAAATCCTTTTTCACATCTTCCAGCCGTTTCTTCACATCCCGGCTCACTCTGAGCGTGCTCAATCCTTTCTCCTTGTATACTGTCATACTGATCGTGGGCTGTCCGTTGATCCTGTGGATGTGCTGGATATCGCCGTATGACGGGATCAACACGGAGATATCCTTTAGCCTTATCGCATTTTCCCCGGCCCTTGTTATTACGATCTCTCCCATTTCCCTCAGGCTTTTTATGGGATTCGACACTTTGAACAGGAGTTCCTGCTGGCCCTTTCTGGCTGTTCCGGCCGGGTAGATCTTCGTCCTCTCCTGGATTCGGCTCGAAACCAAGTAGGGCTGGATGTTCAGGGCCTTGATCTTGTCCTCGATGAGCATGATCTTGATCTCTGGGTCGGACCCTCCCCATATATCCACGCCGGCCACACCTTTGACGGCGCCGATCGTGTTTTCGAGCCTATCCTTGACCATCTCCCGTAATTTCTGCAGGGAATAATCGCCGGATATGGTGTATCTCAGAAATGGCTCCTCGCTAAAATCTTCGGGAATGTACGGAGTGATAGAAGGGCGTATGCCGTAGGGCAATTCATCCTTGAGCTCTGCGATTTTCTCACGAAGGGCGAGCTGGGCGAATTCCATGTTGATCTTCGGGTCGAACTCGAGAGTGATCCTGGAGCTGCCGATTCGTGAGGATGATTCGATCTTACGGACTCCCTTAACAGTGGACACCTTTTCCTCTAGCGGCGAAGTCAGCTGCGTTTGTATGATCTCCGGGGGCATCCCGGTCCACTGTGTGTCGATATACACCATGGGAAACTGTTCTTTAGTGACCGGCATCTCTATGGGGATGTTCAGGAAGGAGTACACACCCAGCACCGTTAGGGCCAGAAAAACCATGGCCGTAGCTATAGGACGTTCGATAAATATTTTCATCTATCGGGCCTAAAACACATTATTCATTCGGGTTTTCCTCTAGCTGAGGAAGGCCGTGGTCATTTTCTGTTTTGCCTTCAGCCAATTCATATGCGAGTGGGATCAAGATCAAGGTCAAAAATGTCGCCAACAATAGTCCTCCTATGACTGCGATAGCCA
>JASFEP010000161.1:0-9337 GCA_050124775.1 Candidatus Aminicenantota bacterium | reverse complement strand
ATTATAAAACCTGTGCCGTTAAGGTCCATGGGCCGTTTCACTCGAGAGGGGATTGCCGTTGACCCCAAATCAAATGTCATCTATCAAACAGAGGATAAAACCGACAGCCTTTTCTACAGATTTATACCAGTTACTCCCGAGAAATTAACAGATGGGGGAAAGCTCCAATGTCTTTCTGTTGTGAAAAAACATCAACTGGATACAAGAAATTGGAAGGTTCAAAAAATCCCCCCTGGAGAAATTTTTAATACCTATTGGATCGATTTGGAAAATCCGGATACTCCTGAAGATGACCTCCGTCTCCGCGGAAGAGAAGAAGGAGCCGCAATTTTTGCGAGCGGTGAAGGAATTGTGTACCAGGACGGAGCGGTCTATTTTTCATGTACTAACGGCGGCACAGAAGCAAAGGGCCAAATTTGGCGTTATTTTCCCAGTCTTTATGAAGGTACGGAAAAGGAGAAAGAGTCCTCCGGGAAGCTCGAGCTATTTGTGGAACCCAATGATCCGGATATCCTGGATCACCCGGATCAACTTGCCGTAGCACCTTGGGGGGATCTGTTTGTTTGTGAGGATGGCGATGGGGATCAACACGTCATTGGGATCACACCGGAGAGGAAGTTCTATAGGTTCGCCCGGAATGCAATGGACGATTCCGAGCTTGCCGGCGTCTGTTTTTCTCCGGACAAGACGACAATGTTTGTAAACAACATGCTTTCAGGGTTGACTTTTGCCATAACCGGCCCATGGAAAAAATAGGGGAGCCGGTTTTCTTGTCCCGGCTCCCCTAAGGATCTCGGTCACATCTGAGGGATTCTTCCTCTTGTGATCCTCGATCCTTTTGAGTGATTCGGACGATGTTTGGTCTTAGTTTCCTTTAATTTTTTCGGCTTTTTTCTTGATTATTTCCTTTTCTTTTTCGAGGGCGAGATGCTTTTCCTTGATCTTCTTTTTCAATTCAGGATCGTCTGTCTTTTCGTATTTCGCTTTAAGCTCTTTCTGCATCATCTCGATCTTTTTGTACTCTTCCTTGAGCCCTGAGAGTTCTCCGTTCTCGACATGTTCTGCTTTTTTAACTTTTTTCGCTGCGTGTGTCTTCTCGAATTGAGCGAGCTTCTGTTTGATTTTCTTCTTCATATCGGGATCATCGGTTTTTTCGTAGGCAGCTTTCAGCTCTTTCACAACCTCTTCATACTCTTTGTAAGATATCTCTCCGTCTTTCTTCTTCACTTTGACCCAGCCATTGTTCTCTTTCCACTCGGCGATCTTGACGAGCTCAGCCTTGATCTTTTCTTTTTTTTCGGGATCGTCAGTTTCCTTGTACATCGCTTTCAGCTTCGCTTCTTTTTTCAAGATCTCGTCAGCCTTCTTCTGTTTCTCCAGCTGTTTCTTTTTTGCGGCCTCATCTGCTTTCTTATCTTGGGGTTGACTGAGAGTGTCAGGCTGGGAGACCACCGCCTCATCTGAGGGCTGAGTGGGCGCTGGCTTCGCGTCCGCAAAAGCCAGTACGAGAAGAGCGACGACGGGAAAGATCAACAAAAACTTGAGTCTCGCCCTTCCATTGGATTTAATCTTCGCCATCATGGTTATCCTCCTTTTGATTAGCGACTGGCTAAAATTGTTTGTGAATTCAAACATGTTTAGCCCCACATGCTGCTCGAAGATGAGCAGTTGATACTTGGCCCGGCTGCAGCCCTGCGCAATGACTGCGTGATCGGCCAAGTACTCATGTGTCTCCTTTAGTGATTTCTTGTATGGCCATACAAAAGGATTGAACCATTGAACTATGGTTAGCAATTCCATTAGGAGCAGATCTAAAGAATGATACTGTTTAATATGCGTCATTTCATGGGAAAAGATCCTCTCGAACCCATGATCAGTGATGTCGGAGTTGCTGATAAAAAGATAATTAAAGAATGAGAATGGAGCCGTTTCGATATCGGTGACGACCACTTTGACTCCATCGTAGACGTGGTAACCATATTTTCTTACAAGCAGAGTGATTTGTATCAGCCGAAGGATAAAACGGAATAGGAGAAAGCCGGCACCGATGAGAAACCCGAACCAGAGAATATCTGAAATGCTGAAGAGTTGACCTTGATTGACAGCTGTAGAGCCTGCCATATAGGTCTCCCCGGTGATGACTTCCGGCTTCAAGGGGGATTTGATGTTGAGCAATGGGATAATAAAGGATGCAGGGATCGATAGTAGCAAAAAGAATCGGATGAATTCGAAAAATGTTTCTTTTTTGAGGAATACCCAATAGATGAAATAGAAAACTGCCAGGCAAACCCCGGACTCTAAAAGATATTGAAGTGAATCACTCATTTTCGTCCTTTTTTTGTTTTTCAATCTCTTCAATGATCATATTTTTAATCTCCTCCAATTCTTCGAGACTCATGTCTTTGTCCTTGGTAAAGAAGGAGACCATTTCGGAATAGGAATCGCTGAAATAGTTGCTGACAAAACTCTTTAAATAAGCTTTGGTGTATTCTTCCTTTTTGATGGTGGGAAAGTATTCATAGGAATTCCCATAGGGTTTGTGGGCGACGAATCCCTTTTTCTCCAGAATGCGAACGATGGTCGAGACTGTGTTGTAGGCTGGTTTCGGGGCGGGAAGATGTTCGATGATATCCTTGACGAAACCCCTTTCGATATCCCATAAAATATGCATGATCTGTTCTTCGGCTTTTGTGAGTTGTTTCATGGTAATTCCAATATACAACTAATTATTTAGTTTGTCAACTAAAAATTTAGTTATTCCATAATTTTTTTCTTTTTTCTTATTCAGTCAATAAAATGCGCAGCAATGGACATACACCAAAGAGTTATACGTAGAAAAGAATACATCGGTTACACCTGTAAGTCATTTCCGGTACGCATTTCCAAATCTGTGACCAGAGGAATGCCGAGGACGCTCTTGGTTGTCCCAGTTGTATGATGGAGAAAACCGTTTGAGGGTTGAGCGGCCATGGTTCCTTGACCGAAGGGAAAGGAGAGCGATGCCCGAAACCGAGCCGATTTTTCCTCGTTGGGAAAAAATTGTCGTGGTTTCGAAATCATGAATTGGGACATTATGACTTCACTCATCATGGATTTGGGGATGTTCCCATTTTGCCAATTTTCTTGACGGTCTCGGCTTATTTTGATAAAAGATAGGATTTCTTGCTGGGAGTAAAAACTCAATGGAAAACGAAAGAAAAATCAAGATATTCGCACCGATTCCGCCTGAAAGTACCTTTAGCGTTCCGAATGTGATCACGGCGATCAGGTTTGTGGGATCGCTTGTATTTTTTATGCTGGCGATCGTAAAGATGGACCTCACATATAATTACATCGGACTGGTCGTCCATTGGATCGGTGACATCATTGACGGGAATTGGGCGCGATTCTTCAAACAGGAAACCATTGTGGGGGCGGAGATCGATGTGATTGCCGATAGGGTGGGATTTCTCTTCTTTTATGTGCTCTATCTTGTTTTTAAACCCGAGCTTGCGCTTCCTGTGGCGCTTTTTGTGATCAACTTTGCATTCATAGATTTTTATTTAAGCTATCAATTCCTCAAATTCGACCTCATCTCTATCAATTACTTCTATAAGGTCGACCGAACCGTATACAAGCTGAATTTCAACTTTTTGGGAAAAGCTGCGAATACAGTGGTTATTACTTTAACGCTCATATTTTTTCCGCAGTTCTGGCTGTTTGCCACGGTGTTTGCCCTAGGCCTTATTTTCGTCAAGTCTTATTCCATCTACCGCCTTTTTCAGTTGGAACCTTACCGAAAACGGTAATCCCAAGAAGAACGTATTGAGTTCTTTTTGAATTCAAAAAATCAAGGTTGCGAATTCATCAGGTTGTCTCTCTATAAGATTTAAGTATTCTGTTCCCTTTGTTGTGTATTTGAATTTGTTTGACTCGAATACTGGAAATTGGTACAAAGATAAAGCCGGGGTCGGACATACCTAACCTCAGTAGGGGATAAATACGATGAAGTGTCGCCAGTGTAATCACGAGAATCCCCCCGATGCGATCTATTGTGGAAAATGTGGTACGCCGCTTAAGAGTGAGGCGCATCCGTCTTTATCGCAAACCCATACGCTCCGAATCCCCACAAAAGCTTTAGCCAGGGGCAGCACTTTTGCTGATAGATACGATGTTCTGGAGGAATTGGGACGGGGTGGTATGGGAAAAGTCTACAAGGTTTTTGACAAGAGGATTAGAGAAGAGATCGCCCTCAAGTTGCTGCGGTCGGATATCGCCGATGATCCGAAGGTGGTCGAGCGCTTCAGTAATGAACTGAAATTCGCCCGAAAGATCGTCCACAAGAATGTCGCTCGGATGTATGACATCGGTGAATCAGAGGGAATTCTTTACATAACCATGGAGTTTGTGCCGGGGGAGGACCTCAAATCGTTTATCAAACGGGCCGGTCTGTTATCGATCGGAAAGATTATGGCTATCATCGAACAGGTTTGTGATGGCCTAGTGGAAGCACACATGCTGGGATTGGTGCACAGGGATCTCAAGCCCCAGAACATCATGATCGACAAAGCGGGTAATGCGCACATCATGGATTTTGGGATCGCCCGCTCTTTGAGTGCCGAGGGGATAACCGATGCCGGAGTGATCATCGGAACTCCTGATTACATGTCACCGGAGCAGGTAGAAGGAGAGGAGGTTGACCAGAGATCCGATCTCTATTCGCTGGGAGTGATCCTCTATGAGATGGTTACAGGAAGGGTGCCCTTTCGAGCCGATTCTGCTTTCGCAGTAGGCATGAAACACAAAAGTGAAACACCTCAAGCCCCAAGAAGCGTCAATCCGCAAATCCCCGAAGATCTGGATCGATTGATAATTAAGTGTATGGAAAAAGATAGACGAAGAAGGTATCAGGCCGCAGAAGAGATCCTCTCGGATTTGAAGGTCATAAAAGAAGGCATAACAACGACACTCGAGATGTCAAAAGAGGTTAAAACAATTCCAGCTCCAATCGTTAGGGAGACCGAGGAAAAATCCATCGCTGTGCTCCCCTTTGCGGACCTGAGCCCGCAGAAAGATCAAGAATACTTTTGTGACGGGTTGGCAGAGGAGCTTATCAATTCCTTGACACGTATCAGTGAGTTGCGTGTGCCCGCACGAAGCTCGTCATTTTCATTTAAAGGTAAGGACATTGACATCCGCGAAGTCGGAAAGACGCTGAACGTACAAACCGTGCTCGAAGGCAGTGTTCGAAAAGCGGGAAATCGCCTCCGTATCATAGCCCAACTCATCAATGTCGCGGATGGCTACCACATCTGGTCTGAACGCTATGACCGAGACATGGACGACATCTTTGCGATCCAGGACGAGATATCCCTTGCGATCGTGGACAACCTCAAGGTCAAGCTCCTCAAGGGGGAAAAGACGAAGATCATCAAACGCCACACGGAGGATAAGGAAGCTTATAACCTCTATTTAAAAGGACGCTATTTTTGGAACAGACGCCATGAGGGCGATATGAAAAAGGCTATCGAATTCTACCAGCAAGCGCTCGCCAAAGATCCGACTTATGCTCTCCCCTATGTTGGAATTGCCGATGTTTTTAATGTATTCGGCCTGTGGAGTTTTATCGATCCCAAAGAGGCGTTCGCAAAAGCCAAAGAAGCTTTGGGGAGAGCTCTGGAGCTGGATGATTCTCTGGGAGACGCCTACACGTCTTTGGGTTTTGTCAAAATGTGTTTCGATTGGGACTGGGATGCGGCAGATAAAAATTTTATACGGGGCATCGAGCGCAACCCGAAAAATGCATATGCACACGGATGGTATGCCATTTTTCTCGTCAGTCAGAAACGAAATGAGGAGGCTGTTGAAGAAGCGAACAAAGCTCTGGAACTGGAACCGCTTTCTCCACTCATGAACGCTTTGTTGGGTGTTGTTTTTGGATATGGTGGCGATGTCGAAAAGGGAAGAGAACAGCTTAAAAAGGCACTGGAGATGGAGCCGAATCTGCCCATGGCTCATCTTTGGCTCGGACAGCAGTATTTTCTCGAACCAGAGGATTTTGGAAAGGCGATCGATCACCTTCAGAAGGCCGCACAATTAGGTATAACTTTCGCTCTGGGATGGTTGGGATGGGCCTTGGCCCATTTGGGCAAAAAGAACGAAGCTGAAAAGATACTCGATCGGTTGGATGAGATCGCAAAACAAAGATATGTTTCAGCATTCCTGAAAACTCTGGTTTTCCTTGGTCTTGGAAGGATGGACGAGGCATTCGAACATCTTCGATTGGCATACAAGGAACACGAGCCGTTTTTGGCATTTTTCCTTCTCGATGTAGTGCTGGGTCCCATACGTTCTGACCCAAGATGCGTGGAAATACTCGAGAAAGTTGGTTTGGAGATTGAGGAAAAACTCCCAGGTTTTTGAAATGATGTTGTATGAGACGGTCTGATGGAATTCCATGACTCGAGGAGTCGCCGGATGGATGAAAAATCGATTATTATTATTGGCGGAGGGATTGCCGGATTATCGGCGGGCTGTTATGCCCGTTTGAATCACTACCGGACGCAGATTTTCGAGCAAGATACAAGACCTGGCGGGTTGAACACATGCTGGGATCGGGGACACTATACAATTAACGGAGGTCTGGCTTTTCTCATGGGCTCCGGACCAGGCACAGCCTTCTATCGTATCTGGGAGGAACTGGGTGTCGTTCCAAAGATGAGGATGATCGAATACGAACATCTCATCATCGTCGAAGGTAGAGAAGGACAGAAGTTTTATATGTACAACGACCTAGACCGGCTTGAGAAACACATGAAAAAACTCGCTCCTGAAGATAAGGGCCCGATTGAAGACTTCATCAAAGGCGCTCGTGTTTATACCAGATATGACATGCCGGTCGATAAGGCTCCGGAGTTGATGACTTTCGGCGATAAAATGAAGCTTATCCTAAAAAGGTTTCCGCTTATTCGGACCATGAGAAAATGGAAAAAGATCACGATCAGAGATTTTTCTGCGCGCTTTAAAGATCCCTTCCTCAGAGAGGCCATCTTTCAGGCGAAAGCTCTGTTTTCCGAAGATGTTCCCGTCCTACTCTTCCAGATGGCGTGTGCGTTAGGCCACAAAAAATCCGCCGGCTTTCCTGAGGGCGGGGCACTGAAACTTTCGCAAGCTATGGAACATTACTACAGGGAATTGAGAGGCGAGATCAACTACAGATCGCGTGTTGAAAAAATATTGGTCGAAAATAACCGGGCGGTGGGCGTACGTCTGGAGGACGGCAGTGAGCATCGGGCTGATACCGTTATCACTGCTGCGGATGGCCGTACCACAATTTTTAAAATGCTCGATGGGAAATATGTGGATGCAAAGATCAGCGGATATTATGATCATCTCCCTTTAGGACCTTCGCCTTTAGTTGTGGCTTTGGGAGTTAAGCGCGCGTTTGAAGATGTGCCCCATGCTGCGGCGGGCACAGTCTTTCCTCTCAATGAACCGGTAACCATTGCCGGGAAGGAGGTCGAATGGCTGCGGCCTATGATTTATAATTTCGATGCCTCATTCGCTCCCCCTGGAAAAACTGTTGTGAGGTTCGTTTTCGATACGGATTATGAGTATTGGAGGACGCTTGGAGTTAACCCAGATGGTTATAGGGTAGAAAAAGAACAAATAGCCGGTAAATTGATTATGGCCATGGAGGAGAAATTTCCCGGATTTTCCGATCAGATCGAGATGTGGGATGTGGCCACACCCCTCACATTCGAGCGGTATACAGGTAATTGGAAGGGCAGTGCCCTGGGATGGGATTGCACAACAGAGACATTTTTTAAGCCCATGAGCAAAACTCTACCGGGCCTCGATAATTTTTACATGGCCGGCCAGTGGGTAGAGCCGGGAGGGGGAGTGCCCGGGGCTGCCATGTCAGGGCGCAATGTCATCCAAATCATCTGCAAACGCGATAAAAAACCCTTTGTTACGAGGCTCCCCATTTAGATTGAAAGGTCCTTCATAGACAACGTGACGGTTGTAACCAACTTTAGGATATTTTCGTATTCATTCGTGAATAATATTGAGAATTAAGATTGTTTTAGATGGAGTCGAATGAACGTCAGCCACACCCATGATGTCCTCATCGTAGGCGCTGGACCTGCGGGATCGACTCTAGGGTATTTACTTGCAGAGAGGGGATTCGATATCCTCGTTATAGACAGAGCATACTTTCCCAGACCGAAGCTCTGTGGTGGAGTCGTGACATGGAAGACGAGAAAAATTTGTGAAGAAGTCTTCAAGGCTCCCTTTATGAAACTTTTTGCAGTGGAGAGTTTCTCTGAAGACTATGTCATCTATGAAAAATACAAACAGAAAGTGTTTCAGAGTTCACCAGAGCCATTTTATTTTGTCGACAGAGAAAAATATGATACGGCCTTAGTATCATTGGCCAGAGAGAAAGGCTGCCAGTTCCAGTTCGGGATTCAGGTCACAGAGGGCGATTTTCAGTCTGGAGTGGTCCACACACGGTCCAGAGAACACAGCCAAGAGATCAAAAAGCCTGGAGAAAGGAAAAAGCATAAAGAAACTGATAAGCCTGAAGATACGAGGGATCCCACAGAGATGGAAGAATTCAACAGTGAAGATGGGTTTGAGAACAGAGATAATGCTCTCGAGAGAAATAGATTTGTGGGGAAGATCATTGTCGGGGCGGATGGAGTGAACAGTGTGGTGAGAGCGAGACTTTTCCCGGATATGGATTTCCATCGCAACTCAGGATTGGCATTTCAGATCAAGATTCCCGTTGACAAGATCAAGCCCAAATATCGCAAGCCGCCCCCACAATTATATCTCGGAGGAGTGCGGTGTGGGTATGGGTGGATTTTTCCTCATGGCGAGCTGTGCGTTGTGGGACTCTGGGGATTGATCGGTAAGGATAAAAGAATTAAAGAAAGATTTCTGGATTTCCTGCGTAGAGTGACAGAGATGGATGTGGAAAATCTATCCCATATTCCCGCTCATCTCGGTCCTGCAGGAAATTTTGTGGGATCACCCGGTGAAGGAAATGCGGTTCTAGTGGGCGATGCTGCGGGATTTGCCGATTCCCTCACAGGAGAGGGGATTTATTATGCCCATAAAAGCGCAGAGTGTGCAGCCAACGCGATCTTTGATTATTTTGAATCGGGTGGGAAATCTGAGTTGTTAGAGTCCTATAAATCTTACTTAACTCCCATCTTTCGAGAGCTCAAGATATCTTTGCGGCTTAGAAACCTTGTGTACAGCAACCTGCGCAAGATCGGCTTTTTTATCCTGAGAAATCCAAGGGTTTACTATGCTCTAGCTGCCGTCGTGCATGGATCCAAAAGCTATA
>JASFEP010000160.1:0-9392 GCA_050124775.1 Candidatus Aminicenantota bacterium | reverse complement strand
TATACACTCTTTCATTTTCCAAGAAGCCAGATTCAGGATATCGAAAACAAGCGGATTCTCTCCAGTTTCGTTCAAAGGCTTCCTTGTCTCAATAAAAGATACAGGCTCTACCTCCCGCTGTTTCCCATAGCCATCGAGCTGTTCGACCTCCAGGAGTACGATCTCATCATCTCCAGCTCTCACTGTGTCGCCAAAGGGGCCATTCCGAGGCCGGATGCGCTCCATATCTGCTATGTTCATTCTCCCATGCGGTATGCCTGGAACCAGTATTCATCCTATTTTTCTCCCGAGAGACTGGGATTTTTCCCGAGACGGATCATCCCCCCCATTATCCACCGCCTGCGCATCTGGGATGAGTCCTCCTCACACAGAGTGGACCACTTTGTCGCTAATGCCAAAACTGTGGCGGACAGGATATACAGGTATTACAGGCGGGCCGCCGATGTCGTTTATCCGCCTGTGGACACAGAATTTTTCCAGCCCGGTGAAACAACAGAAGACTATTTCCTCGTCGTATCCGCATTAGTCCCTTACAAGAGGATCGACTTTGCCGTCGAAACGTTCAATCGGACAGGCCAGCCTCTCAAGATTGTCGGCCAGGGACCGGAATATAAAAAACTCAGAAAGAAGGCGCGATCGAATATCGCATTTTTAGGCGCCCTTTCATCGGAGGACCTTCTCCGGGTCTACCAAAAAGCTCGGGGGCTTGTCATGCCGGGAGAAGAGGATTTTGGAATCAATTCTCTCGAATCCCAAGCGTGCGGTGTTCCCATTATCGCTTTTGGCCGTGGAGGAGCAAGGGAAACAGTGCTTCACGGGGAGACCGGGGTTCTCTATGAGGAACCGGGCACGGAGGGCCTCAGCACTGCCCTTGACAAATTCAAGGACATGACTTTTAATAAAGCCACCGTACGAGCGAATGCTCTGAAATTTTCTCGCGACACGTTCAAGACAAAGATCTCCGCATACTTCCAGAAGAAATGGGCCGAGCATGAGAGCCAGCTATGATTAAACGACAAAGAAGCGGTCTGATAGGGCTTTTTGTGCTGAGCGATATTATCGGCATTACGCTCGCTTTTTTCTACTCCTATTTCTTCCGGTTCTATCTCTACATCATTCCTGTCGATCCCGTTAAGGGCATTCCTTCCATCAACCAGTATGTGTATGTTTTTCCGCTGTTCTTGATCACGCATGTCGTGATCTTTTACCTACAAAGGTTCTACAAAACGAGACTCAAAAGGACGCAGATCGATGATTTTTTCCTCATTGTGCTGAACGCTGTTTTTTCCATCCTCATCGTTTTGGCTGTGCTGAACTACCTGTACACATACAGCCAGGGAGCAGCGCCCTTGTTCCGTATGGATTTCAAGATCTCTCACGGCTTTTTGGGGGTCTACTTTGTAGCCGTCGTGATTGTTATTTCGGTCTTCAGGCATCAAATATACTACATGATGAAGAGACGCTATGCGAAAGGCTATAACCTCAAAAATGTTCTCATCGTCGGTGCAGGAGAGATGGGCAAGGCCGTTGCGCAGAAACTGGTCCGTTACAGAGACCTGGGTTTTATCGTCAAAGGCTTTTTGGACGACCAAAAGAAAGAGGGTGAAGAGCTTCATGTGGATGGAGGGATCAAAGTACTCGGACCCATTTCCGCGCTCGATGACATCCTGGACAAAAACAATATCAGCGAAGTCTATGTGGCCTTGGAGTTGAGGAACTATCAGGAAATCCTGGAAACACTCAAAACAGTGAATAAATACACTGTGAACATGAGGATCATTCCCGATCTTTTCCATTTTTTGACCTTGAAGGCGCGGATCGACGACCTGGATGGATTTTCCGTGATTTCGATCGACGAACCTCCCATGCGGGGGGTCGGGCTTTTTATCAAGCGGATGATGGACCGTATCGTTTCAGCTTTGCTGATTCTCTTCCTTTCGCCTATCCTGATTGTCGTGGCTCTGATGATCAAATTCGGCTCCAAGGGACCGATTCTTTACCATCAGGAACGAGTAGGCCTGGATGGAAGGAAATTCACCATTCATAAATTCAGAACCATGATCATCGAGGCTGAGAAAGGTACAGGACCTGTAATGTGTAAGGCCGATGATGTGAGGATCACTCGTGTGGGCCGGTTTCTCAGAAAATACAGTATCGATGAGTTGCCTCAGCTGATCAATGTTTTGAAAGGGGAGATGAGCTTGGTGGGGCCCCGACCGGAACGGCCTGCTTTTGTGAAAGACTTCAAGGAGAAGATCCCCAAATATATGCTGCGCCATAAAGTGAAATCCGGCATCACGGGTTGGGCTCAGATTCATGGGCTCAGGCAGGATACCCCCATAGATAAAAGACTTGACTACGATTTCTACTACATCCAGAATTGGTCCTTAGCTCTCGATTTGAAGATCCTCTGGAGGACGATTGCTAAGGGGTTTATCGACAAAACAGCTTGATCTGGATTATTCATAAAAGCCGCTGCCAACTCTCTTTGCAAAACTACTCAATATTCTATTGGCAACGTCTTTTACCCTGCGGGCGAACCGATCTCACCACAAAGCCATCGTTGTCGCCCTTTCGAGGGTGTTCACACCATCTTCAAGGGCTACTGCCTCGCCTTTGCGGCGACCTCGGTCCGTGAATAATCCATCTTGGATCTGGATTATTCATAAAAGCTGTTGCCAACTCTCTTTTTAACACCACTCAATATTCTATTGGCAGCGCCATTTCCCGTAATAGATGCGGCGGCCGATAATTGTGTACTGGTAGCCGGATACGAGGGTGAAGACTAAGGTCATGATGTAGAGCCACAGCAGGTTAGGTTGCGGAGAATGCATGGCGTTGAAGAATAGGACCAGGATCAGGGTAGACATTTGGAAGACGGTACTCATCTTTCCCACAAAGGTGGGGGTGAATGTCGTATGCTTCGTCCGCTTGTACACGACCCAGGACCCCAACACGATGTAAATGTCTCTTCCGATGACGCAGACTGTCAACCAAAGGGGAATAACATTGGGGGAGGTGATCGAAGGGATGCTCAGCGCGATCATGGCCGCGGTCATAAGCAGTTTATCGCCCGCAGGGTCCAAGAGAGCGCCTATCTCAGATTTTTGTTTAAGAATGCGCGCCGCAATCCCATCCAAAAAATCGGTCGATGCGGCAATAAAAAATACGACTAAAGCTTTACGTGGCTCGTGCTGAATCATGTAAAAAAGGAAAAGGGGAATAAGAACGATCCTCAAAATAGTGAACAAGTTGGGAATCGTGATGATCCGCTCGTTCATTTGATCAGTGCAAGTATAAGATCCAAAAGTCTTATAGCCTCCCGTCCGGAGACTGCTTGGTCAGGATAGAAAGCTCTCTCTTGGGATAGCGTCATGATGTCATAGGAGATCAGCAAGATTATAGGCCGGTAATAATAGTTGCTGGGGGAGACATCGGAGATCTGTATCCTGTTCGGAGGGATCTGCTGGATAAAACTGAAACCTTCCCTTTTTAAGTGTTCGATCAGGCGGAAGAGGATCTCGGCCATTTCTGCTCGAGTGATAACCTTCTTTGGTTGAAAGGTGTGATTGGGATACACATCCAGTATCCCTAGAGAAGCGATGTGGAGAATGAATCTTGATGCCCAGGACGTCGAGATGTCGATGATTATGGGCGGTTTTCCGGGTTGTTCTTCGAGGACATCTTTGAACTTAACGCTTAAGAGTGCAGCCGCATCCTCTTTGGTAACAGCTTCTGTGGATTGTATACTGTTGTACTGGTTGGGCAGTTCAAAAATACCCAGCCTGTTCTTGATCGTTTCCAGGCGGTCTCTGATCTCTTGATCTCCGGGATTTCTCTCCAGGAGCTCTTCATAGACACCCAGGCTATTCTTGAGCTCCCCTGCTAGGAAGAGAGTATCGGCATATACTTTGCGGACATCAATGTCTTGGGGTTTTGCATCGCTCGCTGCCTTCAAGTGCAGGAGTGCGTTCTGGAAGTTACCCTCATCCCTGTATATTTTACCAAGAGCAAGATGTGCCTCTGTCGATTCCGGTGAATAGTATAAAGCTCTGAGGTAGGATTCTTTGGAGCTCTCCGTGTTCCCTGCCGAAAGAAAAGTTTTGGCTTCCGTCAATGCTTCTTCTGTTTTTTCGTTCTTGATCTTTTCGTATCGAGGTTTGGCCCATGCATTATCCGGGTCGTTTTTTAAGATCTCTCTGTATTCAGAAAAGGCATTATCCACTTTATAGAAATCTTCGTAGATCTGTGCGAGGCCGAAATGAGCCAGTTCCACATCGGGATAATAAGACAGAGAAGCCTTGAAATACTGTTCAGCTGTCTGGAAGTCATCCACGAGATATGCCACATAACCCATGCCCACATAATAGAAGGAGCTTTCACTTCCGAGCTTTTCGATGAGCTTTTGAGCGTTATTCGTGTTTCCCACTTTGATACTTTTCCATGCATCTTCCACAAGGATCCTCTCATCCAGGGAGAGATCAGTCACGATGGATTGGGGCAAATCTCCAGTGTAGAGGTTCGGAGGCGGTGGTTGATACGTCGCACAGGACCAACAAAACAGAGAAATAAGGACGATGAGAATGACAAAGATTTCTTTTCTCAATAGACTTCTCCTCTCTTTATGTAAGACGCATACTCAATCATGTTCTTCGGGTCAGTCATGATCTCGAGATCATAAAAATCTTTATTGTCTATCCTTTTTAGCACAACTGCCCATTTTGGGAAAGAATTAATTATGTCCGTTTTTGATTTGGGGACACGTACGGAAAAATGCCGCATATGTTTGAACAGGACTCGGCGAAAAATCCGCTTTAGGTCTTGAATACCCCTTCCCGTTTTTGCAGAGATATAAACTTGATCACTTCTTGTATCGGTGTTCCTTTGCACGATCTGGCTTTCGTCCGGCAGCAAGTCGATCTTGTTATAGACTTTGATAATCGGAATGTCTGTTACGCCCAACTCAGAGAGCACGTTATTCACGGATATGACTTGGCTTTCACAGTGATCCGAAGTGATATCGATGACGTGGCACAAGCAATCCGCTTCTTTGATCTCCTCCAGGGTGGCTTTGAAAGCGCTGATGAGCTCCACGGGAAGCTTTTTGATAAAACCCACTGTATCGCTCAAAAAGAAAAAGAGCCCATCGGGCAAAGTCACACGACGGATCACTGGGTCTAAAGTCGCAAATAGCTGAGGAGAGCTTAGCATCTTTTCACTCGAAAGGGTGTTGAATAGCGTCGACTTGCCCGCGTTCGTATACCCTATGAGTGACACGACGGGAGTAAGGCCCTTTTTACGGCTCCGCCGTTGTTCCGCACGTCTTTTTTGAATTCTGGAGATGTCTTTTTTGATCTTGCTTATTTTATCCTGTATCCTTCGGCGATCTTCTTCGAGCTTTTTCTCACCTGGACCACGAGTGCCTATACCACCTCCGAGTCGTGAAAGCGTGTGTCCCTTTCCCAGCAATCGCGGCAGAAGATAGTTGAGCTGGGCAAGCTCCACCTGGAGCTTGCCTTCCTTGCTGCGGGCTCTCTGTGCAAAAATGTCGAGTATCACTTGCGTCCGGTCGATCACCTTGTCGCGGATCTCCTCCTCCAGGCTTCTCTGCTGGATGGGAGACAGATTGCAATCGAAAACGACGAGATTCGCCTGGAGCTCATCCTTCTGTTGAATGATCTCGGCAACTTTTCCTTCGCCCACAAGAAATTTTGGATTCTTTTCATTTCGGTACTGAAATATTTTTTTCACGACTTCCGCACCGGCCGCTTTCACCAATCCTTCCATCTCTTCCATAGATACTTCTGCCTCTATCCTTTCTTTTTTTGTGGTCGCGAGGTGCACAAGGATGGCTTGTTCCATGATTAGCCCAGAAACTCCTCTATGGTTTTTGCTATGGAAGAAAAGTCTTGAGGTGAAAACCAGAGGATGCCGTCCATTTTCCTAAACCACGTCATCTGCCGCTTGGAGTAATGGCGGGTGTCTTTTTTTGTGAGGTCAACGGCGTCCTGCATAGACAGCTCTCCTCTAAGATGGCTCAGGACATGCTTGTAGCCGAGGGCTCGGAAGGGAGGAGATGACGCATCCACGCCCGATCGGAGAAGCCCCTCGACCTCGTCGATGATGCCCTGTCTGAACATGCGGTCTACTCTTTGTTCGATCCTTCTGTAAAGCTCTTGTCTTTCCAATTTTAACCCAATTTGAAGAACAAAAAAATCCTTGATTTGGGATCTCGTTTGGGGAAAATGGTCGCTGATTGGTTTTTGTGTCGAATGATAGACTTCGAGGGCACGAATGATCCTAATCCTGTCATTCTTTCCGATCTTTCCAGCATAGACAGGATCGATGTCTTCGAGCCTTTTCCGCAAGCTCTCTAGCCCCTTTGTTTCCGCCTCCTCTTTGAGTTTCTGCCGGATGAGGGGATCTTTTCTCCCCTGAGGAAAAAGACCATCAACAAGCGCCTTCAAATAGAGCCCTGTCCCTCCTGTGATGATCGGCAGCTTTTGTTTCGCTTGTATTGTCCGAACGGCAGAAAGCGCGAGATCGACAAAATCGGCAGCTGTGAATTGGACGGAAGGCTCAATAATACCCAAAAGGTAATGCGGCACACCCTCCCTCTTCTCCGGAGGAATCTTATCCGTCCCCACATCGAATCCCCGATAGACTTGCATGGAATCGCAGCTGATCACCTCACCGTCGAATTCCCTGGCGATCTTTACAGCGGTCGTGCTTTTTCCCACTCCCGTCGGGCCGAGTAGGATCAAGAGGCGTTGTTTTTTTTCTTTCGTTTTAGATTCCAATTTTGAAGAGAAGGAAAAGAACGAGCAGGGTGAGTAAAATCAAAAGGGCTAATAGCTGCTTCCTCTTCAGTTCCATTCGCCTATTTTTTTGAGATGGTTGACTAGAGTTGACTCATGTTCGTTCCCCAACGTTCGCTTGACAGCAAGGACTTCAGCGACAAGGATTTCATTGAGTCCGTCGAGAATCTGGGCCTTGAATTCCTCCCTCGAGAGCGATATGCCTCCTTTAAGGATCGAACTCGTCTCTACCTTCCCATCAGGGCCAAGCCTTGTTTTTTCGAATATGGGAGAGAGCGATGATTTTGTATCTTCCAGACATTTTTCCAAGATGTTCAAAGCGACTGGCCCGATCTCCTTGGAGATATATTTGAATATGAATGAGCATTTTTGGTTAAAGAGTTCCAGTATGCGGTATATTTCGGATTTGGGAATCTCCGCCGACGCTTGTCCGGTTTTATTCGAACGGGGAAAACCGATGAAGCCCAATGTGATCAGGGCGAAAAGAGCCCTCTGTGTTTCCCTGAGGCCGAGTTCGCTCGTTGTATAGATATTCTTAAGGCTTTTGTTCTTGTCTATGAGAGAGAGAACATACTTCTCTGGAGCTGACAGCGTGAGAGATTCAGGGAATTCGGGAAGTCTCTTCTCTACAGATCTGGTTTCTTCGGGGGCCAGGGAACTCAGGAGACGATCGTTCGTCATCCAATCGATCCCATCGTGCAGGAATTCGAGCGTGAAAACTTGACAAAGGATCTTGTGCTCATAGACGGGCTTTTCGGTGTCAAAGAAGTATTCCCCCTGCGCCCAGTCGAAGACGGGGAACAGCGACATCCTTAGGTATTCCTCCAAGTCTGCCCAAAGTTGTTGGGGCTTGCGAATATCGAGCTCTATGAGCGCTTTGAGAAGAGATGTTTTTTTGTCTTTGGCATGATTTGCGCACTTCCTCAAGGCGCTGGAGTCGAGGACCTTCTTTTTGAGAAGAGAATCGCAAAAGGCCTCTTCATCCCAAAGATCCTTAACGATGACCAACTGACCTTTATGGAATGTCGCTCTCAATTCAATGGATGCCTTCGTCAGTTCTAGAAGGCCCGAGCTTTCGGCCTTACGGATGTGCAAAAGAAGTTGTGCGAAGTGTTTTTCTTGAAGTTTGCCGTGCATCCAAACCTGTTCCATTTTGAAGCTCGCTTTTTCTTTACTTTATAAATGAATGGAATGCATGTCAATCTCTGAATTGTTCGCTTGAGGAAAATCGATCGAGAGTTTGGATCAACCCATGAAGCTCATGCTGACAAGGAAAATGGCTATGTTGAAGGCACTCTTCAAAAGCCAGAATATGTAGGAGATGAACAGAGCTTTTTTAAGCTCGATCTTAAAGATATGGGACAATCCAAAACCGAGAACTCCAAAAAGCCAGAGTTGAAAAAAGTCGACTTGGCTCAAAACTGCATACGGCAGTGAGGTTACCTCCATATGGGGAAAGAAGATAGCCAAGCTCGTCGAGGTTTGGAAAACGGATTTTCGGCTCAGGATGAGAAGCAACCGCAGTGCATTGCCCAGGATCTTGTCTATCAGGTTCGCATAGATGTAAGCAGAGAGGACTTGAATGTATTTACCCTCAGTAGATGTGAGGCGTCCCAACACGAACAGGATCAGGCTTCCGATGAGAAATCCGATGATCAGAGTAAGGGGAGTGAGGACGAATACACGGGCTATGAGGGAACCCTGCGAAGGATTCTTTACCCGCTCCAGTGTCTCTTCGAATCTTTCATCACCCAATCTTTCCTTAAGCTCGACATTGCTCTCCATAAGCTCCGCTGTATCTTTAAGCGTGTATGGCATTGTGAGATGCGTGAAAAGAACGAATGCGATCAGGATGATGACAAGAGCATCGATCCATACGGGCTTTTCCGCAAGGATCTTGAACGTCTCATTCGGGCTGAATATAACACCAATGAATCGATTGATGAAGTTCATTTTATGCTCCTTTCCGTTCCTCTCTTTCTATCTTGCCGTCTCTGACGAACAGGATCCTCTGGGCCTGTTGAGCGATATCCATATCATGCGTGACTATGAGGATGGTGTTTCCCTGCGAGTGGATCTTATGAAAAAGGTTCAGTATCTCCTGTCCTGTTTTCGAGTCGAGATTTCCTGTGGGTTCATCAGCAAGAAGCAACGACGGATTGTTTACCAGAGCCCTCGCGATGGCCACTCGCTGTCTTTCACCACCGGAGAGTTCGGATGGGCGGTGGTGCATACGGTGGTCCATTTCCACCATTTCCAAAGCCTTGGTTGCCTTTGACGCGCGTTCTCTTTTTCCCTCACCTTTGTAAATGATGGGGAGTTCGACGTTGTGGAAGGCTGTCGCTCTGGGAAGCAGGTTAAACACCTGAAAAACAAATCCTATCTCGCTGTTCCGAATGTGCGCCAACTCATTTTCACTGAGCTCACTGACCAGCTTTCCGCTCAAATAGTAGGCGCCTTCGGTAGGAGTGTCCAAACACCCGATCAGATTGAGCAATGTCGATTTCCCGGAGCCTGACGGACCCATGATCGCCACGAATTCATTGGGAAGGCTGTTGAAGGTGACCCCAGAGA
>JASFEP010000159.1:0-9445 GCA_050124775.1 Candidatus Aminicenantota bacterium | reverse complement strand
AACCTGGCTAAACAGACGGGATTTGCAACCCTGACGAACGGTAACCGGTCCCACCCCCATCTCTACAAGCTCGCCATTGCTGCTCTCGACCTCCTCGAATAAAAAGGGGACAGGCTACTTTTTACAGGGGTAATTAAAAAAGTAGCCTGTCCCCCTTTTTGGTGCTAAATAAGGACGAGTTCGATGACGGCTTCCTGGTGGGGAGTTTGTGGAAAGAGGTCGAAAAGCGCAGCGCTCTTTATCTTGTAATTGCTGAGGTAGGGCAATTCCCTGCGCAACAATTTGACGTTGCAGGAGATGAATACGATCAGCTCTGGCTTGATCTCGTTCAACCGCTTGAGCGTCCTCGGATTCATACCGCTCCTTGGCGGGTCTAAAATCGCGTACAAACGGTCCGGCAATTCGAGCATCTTCAGATGTTTGGCATCCATAAGGATGGCTTTTGTATTCGAGAGCTTATTCTCCCTGATGTTGTTTTCACAGGCATGGACGGACGGTTCGTAATTCTCCAGGATCGTTACACTTTCGAAGAGATCGGCGTTTATGACCCCGAACGTTCCCACTCCTCCGTAGAGATCCAGAAGATGAGCCCCCTGCGTAGAATACGATCGGATCAGATCACGGCAATAGGCATGCAGCTTCTCGGCCATCTCGTGGTTGTTCTGGAAAAATCCCTGGATGTGGTACTTGAAAGGATGTCCGAGGTAGGTTTCTGTGAGCATGTCCGATCCCTTTACAGTTTCATACTCATCAGAAATACTTGCGCCGCTATCGTGGGAGACATACGTCAAAAGGACGTTCTGGGCGCGCGCTTTCGCAGCATAAGCCCTGACCTTAAGCTCAGCTTCGGATAATTTGTCGGAGTCCTTATTCAAAACGATAGACACCGCCGAATCCGCCGGTGGCGTCCTCATCATGGCATAACGATAAGTACCGACACGAGACTTAAAATCGAAGGCATCGACCCCATGGAAAAATTCCCTGATCTCCTCGATCAGAGAATTTAGCTCTTCATTGGATATGACACATTTTATCACATCCACGATCCTGTGCCACGATCCCTTTTCCCTGAATCCCAGTCCTCCCGGATGGAAAACCATATCCATCCTTTGCCTGTAGTAGTAATCTTTCCCAGAGAATACCGGGATTTCATCGAACCGCAATGCCCGGGAGAGCTTATCTTTCTTGTTGTCCAGCTGGGCTTCATAATCAACATCCTGGAATGCACACCCGCCGCAGCTTCGGAAGTAAGGACACAGCGGCTCAATCATTTTGTGCCTCGACTCATTCGCATTCATCCCTCAAATAATCATTTTTGTATAATTTTCTCTATTTCCTGCAGGCTTTTGATCGTGTAATCTGCGTGGCTCGCTTCCCCGTGGTTGTTCGCAATGTGCTCGGAGTGATAATGCACCAGCTTGTCTCCAAAATCACAGAAGATCGTCTTCACTCCCAATTTTTTTGCCGGTTGAATGTCCTGGACAGGATTGTCTCCGACCGAAAAGGACTTTTTGGGATCTCCGCCCAGATATTGTAATCCATACGCGAAGTGTTTGCCCTCTGCCTTGAGGGCCTTCATATCACTGCTGGCGATGACCTCTTCGAACATATGCAGAAGGCCGACATGTTCCGCTCTCAGCGAGACAACTTCCCTCACGGCATTCGTGACCAGAACATTGAGATATCCCTTGCTTTTGGCGTACGCAAGGATTTCTCGTGCATGGGGGACGAGCAGCAATTTATCCAAGTGGATTTCCTGGCTGTGTCTCCAATCCACTTCAAAATCTTTGCCATGCTGAACATAATCGTGCCACTGCCAGGTGTGTTCGACTGCCTTGAGGCGATCGTTGAACAATCCTTTTGCTTCTGCGACAGGGATATTCCTCTTGGCCGCAATATCTTTTTCTAAGCTGAGACAGACCGCTTCGTCCAGCCTGGATTCATCGGCCAAAGTCCCAGTCCAATCCCAAAAGATGATCTTCGACATCGGTCTGCTATTTTAAACGAAAAAGCCGGGTGCGACAATGAATTGCGGTAGATTTCGACTAAACTTGGATAAGAAAATTCTTTATTTTATGGCATTTGTGTATTAGGATATAGCGTTTAAAAAATCCATCGATTCATGGATTTGCGCTAGACGGGGAATGAGAAGGAATGTCGTGAGTTATCGTGAGCTGAGAGGAGAACTGACGTGGCTTATCGTAGCGCGATCCTGACACTTATGTTTTATGTTGTTATCTGCGGTTTTTCTTCCTTTTTATCTGCTGCGGATGATGATTTGACCTATCAAAAGGGGCTGAAGAATTCCGCCCCCAAAGTTTTTATCGATTGCCGGCGATGTGACAGGGATTACATCCGTACCGAGATCACTTTCGTTAATTATGTTAGGGATAGACAGGATGCCGATGTGCATGTCCTCATCACCACACAGCGGACAGGGAGCGGCAGTCAGGAATACACGATAGAGTTCATCGGTCAGAATGACTACAGCAACATTGGGCATACGCTCAAATATGTCTCGAATCGGACCGATGTTCGCGACGAAGTGCGGGAAGGTTATGTGGAAGTCCTGAAGAAAGGATTGTTTCCTTTTGTTATGTTCTCACCCATAGCGGATCATATCTCCATCGTGTTCAAGGAGGAGTTGGCGCCTACCGCTGTCGAGGATAAGTGGAATTTTTGGATCTTTAACGTGGGCCTCCGCGGTTCCTTGAGCGGTGAAGAATCGTTGAGTGAACGTTCCATACGAGCCAATTTTTCGGCAAACAGGGTCACACCCGATATGAAGCTCCGCCTGCGATTCGAGGGAGAATTCGAAGAAGAGACCTTCGATATAGACGGCAGCGAAATCGTCAGCACATCTTCGGACAAAGAGGCCGGGGGCTATTATGTCAAAAGCCTGAGCGATCACTGGTCTGCCGGAGGGTGGTTGGAATTGGAGGCCTCCACATACAGCAACCTGGACCTCCAGTTCAATCTGGCGCCCGCTATCGAGTATAATATTTTTCCCTATTATGAATCGACCAGACGGAGATTGCGCTTCTTGTATCGCCTGAATTATTATCACAACAACTACATGGAAGAGACGATCTTTGAAAAAACGTCTGAAAGTCTATGGGGGCAATCGCTCAACGTTACCCTTGAGGTTAAACAGCCGTGGGGGAATGCCACCATATCGGTGAGCGGCTCCCACTATTTTCATGATGCGTCGAAAAATCGGATCAGCCTGTGGGGGCACATATCCTACCGGCTCGTCCGAGGCCTCAATCTGGATGTGTTCGGCAGCTATTCCCGGATCCACGATCAATTGAATCTAGAGAAGGGCGATGCCACTCTGGATGAGATCCTGTTAAGGCGGAGAGAGTTGGCCACTGATTATGATTATTTCATATCGGTCGGGATAAGCTACACATTCGGTTCGGTCTTCAGCAATGTCGTCAACCCCCGCTTCGGCCGCTAAGAAAAGGGGACAGGCTACTTTTTACAGAGGTAATTAAAAAAGTAGCCTGTCCCCTTTTATTGTTCGGAAATGAACAGCGATTGTACGACTGTAAAACAACTTTCCCACTAGAAATCTCCCGTACAAGCGATTTCCCCCAAAAATCTTATTGGTACATTTTTTGCTGAATATCAGTGGAGATTCAAAGAAAATGATTCCACGGCCACATTCATAACTGCAATGGGAGAGCGACCATGATAAGGAACTACATAAAGTTGGCTTTGAGAAGCCTTCAAAAGCATAAAGCCTATTCTTTCATCAATATATCCGGCCTTGCCATCGGGATGTCTTGCTGTATCCTGATTCTTCTTTATGTGGCGGACGAACTTAGCTATGACACCTATCATGAGAAGGCGAATCGGATCTACCGGGTGGGGGCCATCAGCTCGATCGGCACGACGACCCGTCACTACGCCACAGTTCCGCCAGCACTCGCCCCCGAGCTTGTCGATGCCATCCCAGAAGTCGAGGCCTCCGTCCGAATTTTCGACTCGTTCGAGCTGCAGGGACGCCTGGATGGCGAAAACATAAGGATCCCCGATGTGTTTTTTATGGACTCGACATTTTTCGATGTTTTCACCCATAAATTTATCGCAGGGGACCGGGATAAAGTTTTCGCCAACCCTGACTCGATAGTCATAACAGAAGCTACTGCGAGACGGCTCTTCGGAGAGATCGATCCCATAGGCAAAACCATCTCATTGCCGCCCGAGAGGTCGCTCCTCGTAACGGGAGTCATCAAAGATGTTCCTAAAAACTCTCATTTTATCTTTAACGGAATCATACCGACCACCTTTATCCGGGATGCGGAAGGACGGCCTCACCCGGTTCTCACCGCCCCGTATTTCTGTGAAGTCTATTCATACCTTGTTCTCAAAGAGGATGCCGATCCCGAAGACGTCGAACGAAAGATCATGGCCACCCATGAGGCCAAATGGGGAAAGATGTTCAAGCAAAGAGGAACAACACGGCAATATCCCCTTATGAGATTGAAAGATATTCATCTCCGATCGACTGACGAATATGAGATCGGAACGCCTGGGGATATCAATAATGTCTATTTATTCTCTGCCATCGCGCTTCTGGTGTTGATCATCGCGTGTCTCAACTTCATCAACCTCTCTACGGCAAGGTCAACCGGCCGGGCACGCGAAGTCGGAGTGCGAAAAGTATTCGGCTCGAAAAAGAATCAACTCATCCGACAATTCCTGAGCGAATCCGTTGCAGTCACCCTCATCAGCCTTTTTTTCGCAATCGCAATAGTCATGACAGTTCTTCCTCTTTTTAACGACTTGTCCGGCAAGCAGTTCGAATCGTCCCAACTTTTGAAGTTACCCGCGCTCCTTGGATTTTTGGGGATCATTATACTCACAGGATTTATCGCCGGCAGCTTTCCAGCCTTTATTCTTTCTACTTTTCAGCCCGTAATGGTCTTGCGTGGTAAATTCAGCTCCGCATCCAAAAACACTCCGCTGCGTAAAATTCTTGTGGTCGTCCAGTTCGCCATCTCGATCTTCATGATCGTAGGTATCCTGACAATGGTCAGGCAGTTGGATTATATGAAAAACAAGGAATTGGGCTTTAAAAAGGAACAACTCCTAGTGTCGCAATTCTTCGGCAGCCGGCGCGAGGAGGAAAATGCCCAAAAATTCGATTCCCTCAGAGACCGCATCTTGAAAAATCCCAACGTCACATCCCTGTCGTTTTCGGCGAACATTCCCGGTGGCGAACTGGGCTACGATGCCTATTTGCCCGAGGGACGTAGCGATGACGAGACCATAAGAGCCAGGAACTATTGGGTGGGTTTCGACTTCGTAAAGACATATGGGATGGAGATTGTCCATGGGAGAGACTTTTCCAGGGAGTTTTCTACAGATGCCGGTGAGGCGATCATCATCAACCAAAAAATGGCCCGCGTCCTCGGTTGGGGCGATGATTGTCTCGGGAAGCGCATATACAACATCGCCCGTGAGAACCGCTTGGGAAGGATCGTCGGGGTCGTCAAAGATTTTCACAGCGGAAGCATGAGGGAGGATATCAGCCCGGTCATACTCAGTTGTGAGCCAGAGTTTTTCTCATTCGTCACAGCGAGAATACTCCCTGTGAATGTTCCTTCCACTTTGAGTTTTTTAGAAACGAATTTGAGAGAGGTCAGTCAAGAGGTCTTCCCCAATAGAGAATTCACGTTCGACTATCATTTTGTGGATGACGATTTCAGAAACAAGTATGCCGAAGAAGAAAAAGCCAGGGAGATCTATTTTATCTTCGGGGCGCTGGCCATATTTATTGCCTGTTTAGGCCTCTTCGGGTTGGCCTCTTTTACGCTGGAGCAACGCACCAAAGAGATCGGAGTGCGCAAAGTTCTCGGAGCTTCGGTGAACAACATCATCGTATTGCTCTCCAAAGAATTCGCCAAACTGGTCCTGATTGCGAATATTTTGGCCTGGCCGTTAGCTTTTTATGCAATGAAAAGATGGCTGGGGAATTTTGCCTATCGTATCGGTATAGGCTGGGATATTTTTGTCATCTCAGGTTTGCTCGCCATTGCCATCGCCCTAATTACTGTGTGTTTTCACTCGGTTAGGGCCGCTCTTGCCAATCCAGCCACGGCCCTCCGATACGAATAGAAAAGAAATGTGAAAAGGGGACAGGCTACTTTTTTTATAACCTCAGAAAAAAGTAGCCTGTCCCCATTTATTGGTGTTATTATTGCTTATTAATAAAAAAGGAGAGGAATCATGACGGGATTTAAAATTGGATTTATTATTTTGCTTGCTCTTATTGGAATTACCTCTTTGTCCTGGACATCGGGCAACATCCATGAGGCGATTATCAAAGGAGACCTGGATTCGGTTCGGACCATACTCGAAGCAGACAAAAGCCAACTCGAGGCCAGGAGTTCGGATAACTTTACCCCGCTTCTGCTCGCATCCATCCACGGCAAGCTGGAGATTGCGCGTTTCCTGATAGAAAAGGGTGCCAATATCCACGCGGGTGACAACGAAAGCAGCACTCCACTCCATAATGCTGCTGCGCGGGGGCATTTGGATATCGTCTCCCTGTTGATCGACAAAGGTAGCCGCATAAACCAATGCGACGGGAATGGCATGACTGCCCTGCATTTTGCTGCCTCCTATGGCCATCCCGCCTGTGCCAAGCTCTTGCTCGAAAAGGGCGCCAATGTCAATGCCCGGGAGATCAATGGCCGGAGCCCTCTCTTTTTTAATGTCAGACAGGGCAACACAGAGATCTTCGATCTTCTTTTGGACAAGGGAGCCCTTATCGATGTCGCCAACAACTTCGACCGTACCCCTCTGCTCTATGCCCTATGGGGTGGGCACCCTGACCTCGCCCGCAAACTGATATCCAAGGGGGCAGACGTCAACAAGAAGGATACAGAAGGCTATACGCCACTTCATCAGACTTGTTTTATGGGAAGAGTTGATTTCGCTAGACTACTGGTCGAAGAAGGAGCAGATCTCGAACTCACGGAAAGCAATGGTCTAACACCTCTTCAGCTCGCCACGTATCACAACATGGGATCCTTAGCCGTTTATCTGGTTGAGGCAGGTGCTGATATACAAAAAGCCGATCCCCACGGAGATACGGCCCTTCATGGTGCAGCATGGCATGGAAACACAAAGGCAGTCACTGCACTCCTCGATAAAGGAGCCGATATCAATGCCAAAAACATTCAGACCCGAACCCCTTTGGATTATGCAAATATGGCCGGTCATTCCAAAGCGGCTGAATTTCTCAAAGGCAAAGGGGCTAAAACGAGTGCAGAAGGGATCGAAAAACAGGGTGAAAGAAAAATTCCCACATCCGTCGGTGAGGGAGAGACCAAACCGATCAAGATGACCGTCCTCTATGATAACTATGTGGCCGCTGAAGGGACTAAAGCAGAGTGGGGATTTTCTTGCCTAATTCAAGGCACGTCGAAAACAATCCTTTTCGATACGGGAGGAAATCCGGATACATTCCGACACAATGTCCAAAAGCTTGCTGTCGACTTGAACACTCCTGAAGCGATCGTCCTCTCTCATGAGCACTGGGATCATGTTGGCGGGCTCCCTGTGGTGCTCGAGACCAATACCAAAGCCCCCATCTACATTCCCTACGGCTTTCCCTATGATTTTATCAGGGGAGTGGAGGTCAAGGGCGCGAAACCTGTGCCGGTGAACGAGGCCGTCTCTGTTTGCGACAATGTCTACCTCACAGGTCAGATGGGAACCAATATCAAGGAACAATCTCTCATCTTGAACACACCGGCGGGCCTTATCATCGTGACCGGCTGCTCCCATCAGGGAATCGTGAACATCGTCAAAAAGGCGAAGGAATTGCTGGGACGGGATGTCTATCTCGTCTTCGGTGGCTTTCACCTCATGCGTCATTCCGAAGAACAGGTCAATGAGATCATCGAAGCATTCAGGGAACTCGGCGTGCAAAAATGCGGAGCCACCCACTGCACGGGCGACCGGGCCATCCAGCAATTCAGAGATGCCTACGGCGACGATTACGTCGAGATCGGCTCTGGTAGAGTCCTAAACTTTGGAATAAAAGGCCTCCAGTAAGGTTCTTACTCCAATCGGCTTCGACTGAAAAAAGGAGAGTGGTACCTACTCTCTTCAATCCGGGAAAAAGGATCAGCCGATCTCATCTTCACTGTTTTATAACTCTCAGTAATATAAATTCCGGAAATCTCTATTTTTTATAACCCCAAGTCATAGAAATTTATAAATAATCTTCTGGACTTCGGGAGTTGAGAATTATAGAATTGCAGGGGAAATTTTTGAGCGACAAGCTTTCATTTTCTTGTCATAAACAGGAGGAACGGATGGAAAACCCCGGCATAAAAAGAAAGACGAATGCCTTGCTTAAATATGCAGGACTGATTTTGCTTTTGGTTGTGTTTTCCACTTTTCTAACAACAGAATCCTATGCCCAACTTGTTAAAAAGGCCATAGAAGAATTGAATCAGCTCTCCTGTGATGAATACGCTTCTGCGCGTGGTTTTGTCTGGGCGGGAAAAGACCCCGTAATGACGTTTCAGGAATTGGTTTCCTACTGCGCCCCCATCATCTGGTTTTCGCCGGATGAGCCTTTGCTGGAGGATAAAAGCGGATTGGATATCCGCCTTCCGCAGCATCTCCCGTTCGAAGACGATCCCGATGCCCCCGTCCTGTACTACCGTATCGATCAGATCCTCATGCGTGCGGATGCAGGGGGGGAGACGCTCACAGTGGATGCGAGCGATCGATCCCGAAATATTCTCGATTTGCGTAACATAGCCGGTATCGACCTCAAATATTTCTTTTACTATCCTTCCGAAGAAGGGCTGGGAGGGCATCAGCACGACCTGGAATCCGCCGAATTCAAAGTCGGTGTGTGGCAACGTCCTCAATGCAAGGACAATCCCTATGTGCTCCTCGTCTCTAAAGTTGTCGGGAAAGCCCACGGCCTTCAGTGGTATGATAACACCTTGGAGGTCGATTCATACACCGTCTTCCCAATGACCATCTTGGTCGAAGAGGGAAAACACGCCAACAGCACGGATAAAAATGGCGACGGTTATTTCACCCCCGGATACGATGTCAATAAACGTCCCAATGACGCCTGGGGAGTCCGGGATGTCATGCGTACAGGCCAGCTATTCACAGGAGGTTTCCAATCCTGGCATGCCAAAGTTAGAAAAGAAGAACACCGGGTATTCCCTCCTCTTCCTGAAGACAGTCTCCTGCGTAGTGCTTATATAAAAAACGGTGAATATGCTCCGGATAATGCAAAATATATATTGAGACCTCTCCCATCCTCTGAACAGGCAGATGCTCGTCTGAAAAAGTACATCGACAGCAAAGGCGCTCCCCAATGGCCCGAAGTGCTGCCCGATACGGACTGGAGCAAATTCACGCGTTGGATAGAGAGCGAGTCTTTCATCAAATCCCT
>JASFEP010000158.1:0-9507 GCA_050124775.1 Candidatus Aminicenantota bacterium | reverse complement strand
TTCTCCATCCAGAAAATGCCGGAGAGCATCAGGATTATTCGTACAAATCTCTGAAAAGGTCCGACCTCCTTCGATATCTCCGATGATTCTATCCGAATTCTCGGCGATGAATGCCTGGATCTTTCCAGCCTGGATGGAGATCAGATCGAATGGGCCCTTGCATTCGAATTTTTCCAAAGGCGTCGCTTTTCCCCTGTTATTAACGGTGATGAAAATCACAAAACCAGACAGCTTAGGATAGACCTCGCAGGTAATAGTGATTATGGGTAGGTTGGTCAAATTCTCTGACTCTTCCGTCTTTCGCTTGTATGTTATGAGATCCTCTTGAGCGACGACATTCAAACTCGTAGAAGCTGTAATGGACCTGATCAGAAGATATTCAATAAGATCGTTATTGATCTCCGGAGAATCGTTGGCTAAAACTTCGATCGCGATAAAATTTTCGTATGCCTGGCCCGAAGCACCAAAACTTTGCCAAAGCCTGTAGCCAGCATAGCACACGATTCCGGTCAGAAGGAGAACTGCGATCCATTTGATCGATGATGGAATCGGCCGAACTTGCAGCTTTTTTTTATCCGGAAAAACCATCCGCTCTGTCGTGGGCAGCTCTCTTTCTATGCTTCGTAATGCCGAGAGCAGTTCATTGGCACTTTTGTATCTTTTCTCCTTGTCTTTGGCCATACACCTCAATATCACGCGGTTGAGGGCCTCTGGGATCTGGGGATTGATGGCCTTTGGCTCTCGCGGTTTTTCTGTTTTATGTTTGACACCGACCGTGATCGGGGTGTCCCCTTCGAAGGGGACTTTCCCTGCGGCCATCTCGTACAGGATCACTCCCAGAGAATAGAGGTCCGTGCGCGCATCGATGGACTTGCCTTCCACCTGTTCGGGTGACATGTAATCCGGAGTGCCCACCATTACACCTGTCCGCGTTATCGATTCTCCTTGAACGGAGCGTGCTATTCCGAAATCCATGATCTTTGCATTCCCCTCGGTGTCGATCATGATGTTGCCCGGCTTCAGGTCGCGATGGACAATTCCCAGGCTGTGAGCCTCGACCAGTCCTTCACAGACTTGTTTGGCTATCGTGAGAGCTGTCCCGAGGGTAAGCTGGCGTGATCTCTTCATAAAGCTCTTCAAATCTTCACCGGGAACATACTCCATTGTGATGAAGGGAACACCCTCTTCTTCGTTGAGGTCATACAGCTTACATACATTTTTGTGACCGATCTTGCGCGCCAGTTTTAATTCATTTCTGAACCGTTTGAGCGTTTTTTTATCTTCAAGGATCTCGGTGTCTAGCAGTTTGAGGGCCACTTCTTCTTCGAGTTTTTTATCGTAGACTCGGAATATTTTGCCCATGCCTCCCTTACCGAGTTCCTCAATGACCTCATATCTTTTCCCGAGTATCGACCACCTGTCGATCTCTTCACCCGGCCTGTGGAGAGTGAGTGTGCGATGGCGGGAGGACCCATCGGTGCTGAATAGCCTTGTGCCGCATTCAGAGCAAAAACGGGATGTTTCCGTGTTATCCGATGAGCATCGAGGACATTTCATGGCCAGAGTCCTTTTGCTTGGCGCGTATAAGAATATAAATTTCGAGGCGGTGAGTCAAATGGAAAAGTATCGATGTCAATGCCACGCAAAAACTTCCGGTTTTCTGCCACGTGAAAATTTCCGGTTTTCTGCCACGCAAAAATTTCCGGTTTTCAGCAAGATAAAAACGCCCGGTCTTCAGCTAGAAACACTCTTCGATTATAAACAAAAAACGGACTGCGATATAATTTTAGAACTGTCTTTTTTTTTAGATTTTTTTTGCAATCTCTGCAAGGAGTTCATCCTTGTTATATGGCTTTGCCATATAACTCCTCATTTGAGAATATGTCAATTTGTTTTCATCCTCTTTCTTGAGAAGAGAGGTCATGAATATGATGGGAATATTTTGGGTGACGGGGTCCTTTTCCAGAACCAATGCTGTTTCTCCTCCGTCCATTTCGGGCATCATGATATCGAGGATGATGAGTTGGGGCTCCCAATTCTTTGCGATATCGATCGCATCCTTACCATTCGTCGCTTGGGAGACAGAATACCCTGAAGATATCAAGGTCTTCTCGAGCATCTTTAAAAAAACCTCATCGTCGTCAACGATCAGTATCTTCTTTGAATCCATTACAGCACTCCTTCAAAAATGAGCGATAGGGAATACATCCGGCCGAAACATTGAGATGCAGATGGCTTTCCCTGCCAGAAAATCCAAGAGGACAAAAGAAGCGGATCTAAGGGAACAGATGTTTCCTCCGTCGACAAGTTCATAGAGCTTATCTGCAACTCACCCTGACCATAATATTAGTCGTTTATAGGAAAAAAAAATTGAAAAATTCAAAAAGCACTCTTAATTTATGCCATAAGCAATTTATATTGACAAGGATATTTCTGTGTGATAAGAAATTGAGTCAAATATAATTGCCAGGGTTTTTTTGCCACGGGAAAGATGTTAGACGGTCAAAATCAAGGAATGATTGTCTTCACTTCGAAAGCGATCATGAGAGAACTCTCAACATCGTATGTTTTTGGATCGCTTCGAAATTCCCGTTTACTCAAATATTCTCATAAATTTATCATTCATTATCAATAAGGAGGACAATATGAGAAGAATTATTCTGTTTTTTATGTGTTTTTTGATCATGGGTTTTGGAATTTTCACCTGGAGTGCGGACATCTATGTCTCTCCTTCGGGCGGAGGAACGGGGACAACACCCGGTGATCCCACCGACCTGCAATCTGCCCTGGACACAGCCAGAACAAATGGCCAAGATGATATGATCTATATCCAGACGGGGACTTATGATGCAAGTACCGCTGGTGCGGCGGCTTTTGAATATGGCCCCATCAGCAACGACAACATGGCAGTGATTCTCTCTGGAGGCTGGGATTCCGGCTACACTTCACAAAGCGAAGATCCCTCATTGACACTGCTCGACGGCGGGAGCAACAGCCGTGTGTTGGAGATAGTCGCCGACTCCACCGGCATCAACATCACCTTCACACTGGAGAACTTGACCATTCAAAACGGTAAATCCGCAAATGTCGGCGGAGGCATTTATGCGTACACAGGAGTGGCCGGGTCCGGAATTTACGGAAGCATCGACCTCACCCTTAATAATTGCCTTCTTAGAAATAACGACTCGGATAGCAACGGAGGAGGGTGGTATTCCAACTGTTATTTCGAGATCTATGACAGCACGTTTTCCGGCAATTCGGCGGGAAGTGGCGGGGCTATGATTATTTATTACAAACCTGATTACGACTATACCCTGGCCCCCAAAATCGACAATACGGTTTTCGAAGGAAACTCCAATGACGGAAACCAGGGAAGCGCCATTTACAACACGATTGCTCCTTTTATAACAGACTGTCTTTTCGATGGGAATACAGGTTTTGGAAGCCCGGTCTATAATTCTAGCTACGCAAACCCCATAATCTCCGAGTCCACCTTCGTCAATAATGACATCGTCTATTGGGGGGGAGCCATCCAATTTTGGGATGCAGGCGGCAGCATTACAAACTGTCTCTTTTATGACAACATAGCTGGAAATGGAGGATCGGGTTATGCAGCTGTAACTTATTATGAAGGCACTGGCGGAGGAGATACTATCAACATCACCAACTGCACTTTCGAGAATAACACGGGGGATGTCTCAAGTCCCCGTTCTGATGCGATTCACAACAGAGGCGGCATCATGAACGTCACGAACTCCATTTTCTGGAATAACTCCGGGACCGCAGCTTTATTCAACGAGAGTTATTATGGTGGCACTATAACAGTCAGTTATTGTGATTTACAGGGTGGCGTGCCCACAACGATTATAGACGGGGGCAACAACATCAACCTCGATCCGGCCTTTGTCGGGAGCGGAGACTATCATCTGACTCTGGGATCTCCCTGTATTGATGTGGGGGACAACACTGCCATTGGCCTCCCGAGTAAAGATTTTGAAGGCGATGACAGGATAATCGATGGGGATAAGAATGGGAGCAAAATCGTGGATATGGGTGCAGACGAGTACAATTCCGCTCCGATCCCGGATATCAAAGCCAACGGTTCCGACGATCCGGTCACGATCGCCCATGGCACTCCTCTTTCCGTCACAGTCGAACTGGAACCGGGAGATTATAAGGGGGATGGGGCCGATTACTGGTGTGTGGTAAGCACACCCTTTCCTGCGCCTAATGACTGGTATTACTATCCCTATCCGTCAGGACTCTGGACACCAGGAAGAGAAACGACATTCCAAGGCCCCATCAGAAAAATCCCATCGATAGAGATCCTGAACATGCCTAACCTCCCCGCGGGAATCTACACCTTCTACTTCGGAGTAGACACCAACATGAATGGAACTATCAACCTGAGTCAGGCCTTTTATGATAGAGTGAAAGTCACGATAACAAACTAAAGGAGGACAACTTGAGAAGAACAAAAATATTAATTTTAACATTAATCGTATCTGTTCTAGGATTGTTTGCCGGCGCATTCGATCCCATTGCCGAAGTGCTGTGGACCAACACGTATGACTATGGATATGGAAATGACTACGCCCAAGGAGTGGCTGTCGACAGCCAAGGAAATGTGGCCGTTGCCGGATACCTCACGGCACCGACAAACTATGGAACCGATGCATTAGCCATGAAATACAATGCGGCCGGCGATACAATTCTTTTGAACGAGGTGATCGACTCCGGCATTATCGGCGGAAGCGGCGGTCAGCAGAGTTCAGAAGCTTTCTACGATGTCTGTGTAGACAGTGAGGACAACACGATTTTTGTAGGTATGTATGGTTTGATCTGGCCGACTTATCCTACAAATTGCGCCATCTATGTCAGGAAATACAACTCTGCCGGTGCACATCTGTGGTCACAAATGTACTATACCTATGGTTGGGACGGGGCTTACGGCGTATGTGTGGACAAGAACGACGACATCTATGTGTGCGGGTATTCCTTTATAGATTGGGGCAGTACCAGAGGCGCATGGACGATCCTGAAGTACGATAAAGATGGAGGAGCGCCGATACTCGGTCCGATCCATCACAATCTTTTGGGCAATGAGTATGTCCAGGACAGAGCCTACAGTTTGGCTGTGGATGATGACGGAAACATCACCGCGGTTGGAGTTATCGGGATCTCTGGCAGTCCTACCACTGAGCGTGATTATGACTGGCATGTCCGAAAGTATGACGCTGCAGGAACCTTTATGTGGGAAGACACCTACGCTGGACCATCAAGCCTGTATGACTTTGCAACCGGGGTCGATCTCGACAGCAACGGGGACGCAATTGTGGCTGGTTATATAAACACGGGAACCGACAATTCAGACAATGCTGACTATGATTGGCTCGTTATTAAATACGACAAAGACGACGGGACACGTCTCTGGACCAAAATATTGGAAAGCGCACCAGGAAGAAGCGAAACTGCCAATGATGTCATTGTCGAACGCAACGATAACGTCATCGTCAGCGGCAACAAAAGGAATGCGGCCGGTGTCGCCAGCAGAGCCCTCGTAAGGTTGAGGGGGATAAATGGAGCGATCATGAACGCCAATTGGTGGAATTCTACCACGAACGAGGGCGCCTACAAGCTCTGCCTCGACTATGGAAGGCTCGCTGTAGGCGGATACATGAACAATGGAGTGGACAACGACATGAAGTTCCAGTCTCTCGTTCCCCCGCTGACCCACATCCAGTTAGAGATGCCGGCAGATGGTGCGACTTTAACAGACCCACCCACCTTCAAATGGAATCCAGACGGCGGCGAGACGAATGCGTATTCGCTCGAAGTGGCGTTCAAGCCCGGCGGTCCGTGGCGGTCGACCCAAGCCGATCTCGGTATAACCATATGGGACAACAGCTGGACTTGTCCCGGAAATGTGTGGAACAGGATTCCCACAGGTGTGACGACGTATTGGCGCGTTGTCGGCAGGGATACAACAGTCACCCCTGCCGTTTACATCACGAGTAACGAGACTTGGACTTTCGTTAAGAATTAAATAAACTGTAAGCACGCTCAAGAAACCACCTGTCTGAATTCAGATGGGTGGTTTTTTATTTTCGGTTTAAGATAAGCCTATTCTTCCTGGCATCTGAAGGATAAAAAACGTATCAGGATTGTACGTATACGGATACTTTTTGTCCAAAGACGGACAAGGAGAGTGTGACGAGAAGGGAGAAATCTCAAAAAAAACACGTTGGTATATTATTTGCATTCATCATTTAGAAAGTGAAAATTCCACTGTTAAGGAGAATAAAATGAGTCGGTCCATAAACAGACGGGATTTCATCAAACAATCGACTATGGGTTTGGTAGGCGGAGGAGTTTTTAACAGGAAAAATTTTGCCCGTGCTGACACTTACCGAAATGACGATACCGAAGACATGCCGCGGATCAAGGAATACCGTACGCTTGGCCGGACCGGCTTCAAGGTCTCGGACATCGGCGCGGGTGACTTCGATGACCCGGGACCGTTTAGGGCCCTTCTGGATGCGGGAGTGAACTATATCGATACCTCCGAGACATACGGTCAGCACGGCCGGAAGATCGGAGAGGCCATAAAAGGAAGGGATAGAAGTTCTCTCTTTATCAGCTCCAAACTCATGGCCGATACATCGATCCGGAGGATCCGGACCATGGGGATCGATAAGGAAGGCTTCATTACGCGCGCGAATCGAGTTATGGAAACGATGCAGATCGAATACCTGGACTGTTTGATGTTATCCAGTCCCGAAACAGTCGAGATGCTCAAGACTCCGGGATTTCATGAAGCGACCGAACAGTTCAAAAAAGAGGGCAGAATCAGGTTTGTGGGTGTCTCCAATCACGGGTCCCAGTGGTGGATGAAAAAACCCAAGGAATCCATGGACAAGGTTCTTATGGCTGCCGCAAAAGACGGGCGTTTCGATGTGATGCTCCTGGCTTATAATTTCCTCAAAGAGGATGGGAGCGAGAGGGTGCTCGAAGTCTGCGGACAGAAGAATATCGGGACCACCTTGATGAAGACCAATCCCATCCGGCACTACAATAGCATGAAGCAGTGGATCGAACGGCACCGTCACTCCAGAGGCAAAGACCTGAGTGGAGAAGAAAAAGAGAACGTGGACCGCATGGAAAAGAAAGTGGAGAGAGCTCAGGATTTTATCAAAAAGTATAATCTAAAAAGCGAGAAAGAGATCAGAGATGCGGCTATCAAGTTCGCTTTGAACAATCCGAATGTCCATACGGTATGTGCGACGGTGCTTAACTACGAGGACACACGGGAGTTTCTCAAGCTATCGGGGAGCAGGCTCGACACCAAAGACAAAGAGCTGCTATCGGCATATTCCAGGGAATGCGGCTCCCTCTACTGCCGCCATGCGTGCGGTCTGTGCGAACCCCAATGTCCACACGAAGTGCCTATCAACACCATCATGCGGTATGACCATTACTTCGTCTCTCAAGGCCGGGAAAAACTCGCCATGGCTAAATACGCAACCCTCAAATCGCATAAAGCCGATAAATGCCTGAATTGTTTGGGATACTGCGAATCCGCCTGCCCCTATGGTGTGCCCGTGCGAACCCTTCTATCAACCGCGCATCACACACTCACTCTGGTTCAGTCAAAATCGCTATCCATAGAAAATTTCGCCTATTGCGTGTGATCCTTGATGTTCCGATTCTTCTCCGATTATATTGCCGTCCGAAATTTGGACGGAATTGATGACACTGCGCACAGTGAACGAGCCTAGCGGCAGTCCCTTTTGATTTTTCAGAATAAAGAGACTAAAGTATTCCTATCAACAAAACTTTGGAGGCAAAAAATGCCCGTTATCCACGTTAATGTCTGGGAAGGTTTTGGACAGGATAAAGCAAAAACAACAATCCAGAACATCACCAAAGTATTTGTAGATTTGGGAATTCCCATGCAGGCAGTCGAAGTGATTATCCACGAAATCCAGAAATCCCACTGGGGAATCGGAGGCGAACCGGCTTCAGAGAAGTTCAAAGATATATCTGCTTGATCGTTCATATCTCCTTCGGCTTTAGCTCCCTATCGAACGGCATCCACATCCCTATCATTATCCGGCAAGACATGCCCCCATTCCGCCATATACCAAGATCCTCATTCGAATCTTATTCCGAAGTCTTTTTCCCTGACCTCTTTCATTCGAGAATTTCTTCTTTTGCCCCTTCGACACTCAGTTTATGTGCAAAATGTTTATTCTTGTTCGAGCACGAACATAACCGTTAATAAATGATATACGTATTTTTTAGTGGAATTAGAAAATCCCAAAAAGATGAAATCGGTATGTTTATTGCAGATTAAGATAGGGAACGCAGGCTTATGCAGAGTCATATGGATAATTCAAGCATATCCAGGTGAGAATGCATTCTTTCTCAATATAAATAGAAAAGGATAAGGGCAAACCATTTAGAGGAATGATAAAATGAAAACACAGCGAAAAATAATTTTGGTGATTCTGGTGTTTTTTTCCGCTTGTTCCACGAACAAAAATGCCCCCACCATCCGATTTCCCTATTTATGGCTCGGTGAGCCTGGGTACGGAGGGTGCATAGATCAAGAGGAATTTTGCGAACCATCGGGTATCTGCTTTCATCCGATAAGAAAGACTCTGTTCGTGGTCAGCGATGAGGGAGAGATTACCGAGATCGAGACAGATGGGACTCCCTTGTTCAGGATGAAAATAGCGGGTGATTTGGAGGGTGTAACAGTGAATCCGGAGACCGGATTCCTCTATCTGATTAAGGAGGGAGAGGATATCATTTTAGAGTTGGATCCCGATAAAAGGCAAATCCTCCGATCATTCCCCCTGAACAGGTCCTATCATGACAATCCATGTTTTTTAGAAAAGCAGGAAGACCGATTCGACAACGGAATCGAATCAATCGAGTTTGTCGAAAACACTAGCCATCCCGAAGGGGGAACATTCTATATCGGAAACCAGTGGGATCCCCCGTGCGTGATGGAGGTTCTGATCCCGATAAAAACCAGCCGTAAAAAAACGGAAGAAGCGCTCATCCTCCGGGTGTTGCCTTTGGAAATAAATGATCCCGCCGCTCTTTTCTTCGACCCTAAGACCGGACTTTTGAATGTGGTGAGCGACGCCGATAACATCCTCGTCGAAATATCCTTGGATGGTAAGATAGTCAGAGAGTACGCGTTTCTCGGCGATGAGCAGGAGGGAATCGCCAGGGACGATGACGGCTATCTGTACATCGCCCAGGACAGAGGAGGAATCCTGAAGGTCAAAGACCTTCGCTAGGGCTTAGGATTCCTCGGCTCGTAACCTTTTATTTTCTCTGTATATCAAAGCACATAGAGATATCGGACAAAAAAGTTCTCCTAACTCTATCACTGTCTAAAACTGAAGCACATTTTTGGTTGCTTCAGTATCAGGCTTCGGCACGACGAACTCCCTTGCTGCTTCTATCTGTTGAATTGAGCCCCTCCGTTCC
>JASFEP010000157.1:0-9537 GCA_050124775.1 Candidatus Aminicenantota bacterium | reverse complement strand
TGCGGTGTCTCCGTCCATGCCGCCCTCCCAGTTCTTCGTGAAGATACAGAAGCTGTACTGTGGGACGACGTTTGTCGTGTCGCCGGGCTCACCGGCGTAGTTCCACGCGATCCCTGTCTTGCTCTTGTTGAAGGCTTTGGAACCGCCCTTCGAGCGGAAGTCGTCGTACCATTCGCCGCAGCCGGGTCCGTATCCCTCGTTCTGTCCCATGTTTGCCAACAGCACGCCGCGCTCTTCGGCACTCAGGATGTCGCCTGCGGCGAGGCGCTGATAGAACGCCGAGTAGGCATCGGGCGACATCGAGTTGGCAAGTTCTGCGTAGTAGGCGTCATAGGCGCTGCGGGGTGATCTCCTGCCGGCCCGATCAAAAGCCGCGTGGTCGGACTCGGTGGCGAAGCTGCGGTCGTTTTCTCGCCGCCAAGCCTCGAAGGTATGGTTCGGGACCTCACGGATGGCCGGGTCCTGTCGCTCCATGATCCGCTTGTCGAACTCCGCTGCGGTTGTGAACTCGCTGAAGTCCGTAGCACCCACGATATCCCACAACAGGGCCTCCGGCGCACCCTCACCAGCAATCTCCGCGATCAATCGTTTTAGGAAGTCCGCGGACGTATTGTCGCTGACCCCCAACATGTTGCGCATGAAGTCGCGGATGCTGAATGTCTTGCCGAAGTCATCTTTGGTGAGCCCCCGGGGAGGCGTTGCCTGATAGTCGGTGGGCTTAGGTTCGTCAGGCGTTGCGCGATAGTCGGCGCGCTTCAGCTCGTACCGGATATCGAGATCGACTCCTGTCTTGATGAGCGTGGTGGCAAGAATCACCTTGCGCGTGCTGGCGAGATAGAAGTGCTCCTTGGGGTTGAAGGCAAGATAGTGCCCGTTGGTCAAATCTTCGATACGAAAGCCAATCGAAGCACTCTTACCGTCCGCGCCGCTTCCGCGCAATTCGTTCACGATCTCCCATAGCTCGTCGGCATCAGGATTGGAATTCAAACTAATGTCGGAGAACAGTTGGTCCTTTGGGTAAATGCGGTGCCAGATGGCGGAGAACCGCTGGTCGCCGTAAGCCGTGTCGTAAGAATCGATATCGGCGAGAATGTAGTTGTCCTTGCGCCGGTAGAGACCGCGGGATTCGAACTCGCTTCGGGACAAGTCGACGCCGATTTCTTGATCCAGAACCCGCACATCCTGCACCCAGACACCGGCGTGGCGGACCCCATCGTCCGCGATATAGGAAGACAAATCGGATGCGATGTAGCCACGTTCGAGCAGGCGGGCCGACATGGACGCAAGCTGCAGTTTGGTGAGGTCCGCTTCAACTTGCGCCGGAGCTCCGTCTTGAACCGAGAGCATGGCGTACCGGACCGCTCCATCGACGGTGGTGGCATCCAACCGGGCGGGGCGAAAGCGTTCTGTAGCGAGTGCGGACACCTTCTGCGTGAGATCTGTCGCTGAGAGCCCCACGTCAAGGCGGGTGGCAGGAGCACCCTTCGCTTTCGCCCAGATCACGTTAAAGAGTGGATCGCCGCTGACATTGCAGGCGTCGATCTCGATAGCCTCGAAACCAAGCTTGCGGCGGGCATCGTGCTCAGTGGAGAGTTTTTCGAGCGCGATGTCCCACCCGACACTCCAGCCGTCGGCCTCTCGGTCCTTATACCAGATCCCCGAGTGCTCCGTCTGTTCGCGACGGTTTGAGGATGAAAGAACGACCGGACGGTATCGCAAACTTTGCCAGTGTTTGTCCGCGATTTCGTACTCGGCCCGTGAGACAGCAGCGGCAGACTGAGTGAACACGGCCTGGAGTGGCGGCCAAGAGACCTGAACAGCATCAGGGGCCGAGAGGCCGCTTACAACGGCCATGGCAAGCGCGGTGGCGAGAGGTATCCACACAGCAGCCAAAATCACGGTTCGTTTAAAGTTAAACATGTGCCCTCCGTAGGATTTACGTGTATCCGTTCGTTATATCGGTTGCCATCGCTCCGAGCTGTACGGGTTGGCAATCTTCGACATCCCCGTTCGTTTCGTTTAGGTCATACTGCAATCGGGAGGGGCCGGCAAACCGCCCCTCCCAATTGCTAGAGCCTCATGTTGTTGAGGCTTCCTGCCTAGAAATCGAAAATCACGTTAAACCGGAATTGCCGCGGATAGAGGATGTCCTGCACCGACCCGAATACTCTGTCCGGATTGCTGGAGATCTCCAGGACGTTCGTGGCGGTGTTGGCGTTGAAGAGGTTGAAGATGTCAACGGAAAGCCGTATCTTCCAGAAGGCTTTCTCCAGCCGCAGGTCGGCCAGGAGCTGATTGGGTAGCGCATAGCTACCCCTCGGCTCCGCCAGAACATCCCAGTCTCCCTGACTGAGGTCCACGTCCACGTCATCACTGTTGACGTAGCGGTTGTACCGTTGGCCCGACCACCACTTGACAAACGTGCTCGCCATGAGCCCCCAAGGACCGCGGTAACTCGCGTTGAATCTGATCTGGTGCCTGCGCTCGCTCTCGTCCCGACCGAGCATGTTGATATGCGCGTTGGGGTCGTTGTAGAGATCGCCGCTCACGTCGATATCGATATAATCCCCCGTCAGCGGGTAATTTCCCGAGGACTTGGCGTACACATACGAGGCCCGGGCCATCCAGTTGTTGCTCATCCGCTTGTTGAGGGTCAATTCGAAGCCGTTGTAGTTCCGTTCGAGACCCGGCGGATTGGTGAGGATCAGCGCGGCGATGACGTCTTCGTCGATCTGTGACCAGAACGTGATCGGCTCTCCGGTGACGGGATCCGTCCCCTGCACTTGCTCGAAGTTGGTCCAGACCAGCTCGCCGGTCGACATGAGTCTGTCGTAGTCCAGCATGTTCTCGGCCGCGTCGTCCATCATCTGCCGGTCCCATTTCCTGATGTAGCGAAACCCGACGCTCAAATCGGTCAATAGCTCCCGTTCGATGCCGAGAGTGATCTCATCCATGTAGGGCGTCTTGAGGTTGGGTTCCACCCGGCGATCGACACCCGCACGGACGTCGTACCAACCGCGGTCGGTGTTCAGGGAATAATCGGAATTGAGGCGGTACCGGTACTCGATGACGTCGTTGGGATTGATCTCGTCGACAAAGGTGGCCAAACCGCGGGCGTACAGCCGCCCGTAAGAGGCCTTGATCACGGTCTTACTGTCGCCGGTCACATCGTAGACGAAGCCAAGCCGCGGGGAGATATTGGTCCCCTTGATGACTTCTATGGTCTCTTTGAACTCGGGATCGTAGGAGAAATCCGCAGGAGGGGCCTGCAAAACGAGCTTCTCACGACCGGCTCCTGCGGGCGGGAGAAAACCGTACTGGCGGTCGATGCGGAAGCCCAGGTTGAGGACGAGTCGGGAGGTGGGGCTCCACGTGTCCTGAAGGAACGCGCCGAAGAAATCGTAGTTGACTTTTCGCTCGAAATCGATGCGAAACCGGATATCGTAGGGAGTGTCCCCTCTGGTTCTGATGCGGTAGACTTCCCCTGGCATCTCCGGATAGGTGTGCTCGCCTGACAGGTAATCGTCGTATCGGTCGGTCCTGACCCAATTAGCGGAAATTCCCGCCTTGATCTCATGGTCCCCAAACCAGTCGTCGACGAGGTACGTAAAGTCGGTGAGGACGTTGGTGCGATATTCATTATCCCCGCGATCCCGGCCGTAGCCACGGGTGTAAAAGCCCGTGTTTCTGTCTTGGTATGCTGGGCTCCGGCCGTTGGATATCTGTTCCTGTGTTTGGGCTAAGTAGCCCACCTGAAGGTTCCAGAGGAGGTTGTTGCCAAAAGTCTTCCGGTAGTTGAGGCTGCCGATGAAGGCTGTATCGTCATCGGTCCGGGTCGAATCTTCGTTGCGAGTGTCGGACGCGTTGTCGAAAGGCTCGTAGTTCTTGGTGTAGTTGAGGCTTAGCGTCAGAGTGTCCCGGGAGGCCACCTGCCAGGTCAGTTTGCCAAACCCGAAGAGATCGTCGTTGCTAATGGCTATCTCGCCCGGCTGGTCATGAGGGAAGCCCTCTTCGAAGTCGGAGCGGTCGATGTACTCGAAGGCCGAGAAGAACCAGAGCTTATCTCGAACGATGGGGCCGCCGAATGTCCCGCTTCCGCTGTACTCGTGGTTGATCCCTACTTCCTGTCCCTCGAAGGGTGTGCCCTTTGCGTTGTTCGACTGGAGGTCCTTGTGGGAGATGTGGAGGCCGGCGTTCCCGCTGAATTTGTTGCCGCCGGACTTGGTGATAACGTTTACGACGGCGCCCCGGGAAGTCCTATGTTCCGCCTTCAGGCCGCCCATCTGCACGGCCATCTCCTCGACAATGTCGATACTGAAGTTACTGCTAATACCCCCACTCCAGGGGTCGGAGCTCTCCATCCCGTCCAGGTTGATTGAGTTCTCCTGTTCGCTGCTTCCATGGGCGGTCTCGTAGTGGTAACCCGGTGTCATCTCGATGAAGTCGAGCACTTCCCTCGTGACGGGAATGTCTTGCAAGAAATTCGCAGGGAGGTTCGTGGTGAGCGACACCTCCTTGGTATCCACGGTCGGCCTCTCGGCTATGACGGTGACCTCCTCGGTGACGCCGCTGGCAAGGGTCACGTTCAGGTTCGTCGCAGCGCTCAGGCTCACGCGGATATTCTCTTGCACGGCGGTCTGGAACCCCGCCAGCTCGAACCTCATTTGATAGACCCCCGGCGGGAGCGACAGGAAGCGGTAGCGGCCTTTCGTACCCGTCTGCGCCGCGCGGCCGGAGCCAATGAGCGCCTCTGAGTTAATGGTGACGGTGACGCCGGGTAACGGCAGTCCGTCGGTGTCGGTGACCCTGCCCTCCAGACTGCCCGTGCGCTCCACCTGAGCTTGAGCCAGCCACGGTATGAGGACCAAGATCAATACAGTGACGAAAGTCACTTTAATAAATTTACTCATGTGATACCTCCTTCCTTGTAAGATTGAGTAAAGTCTTAAAATTTTTCGCTCCTGCTCTTTTGGAGCAGGACCTCTGCTTTTTCCCTGTAAGAAAGGAAAAGCAACTTTTCCAATAATTTTTATGTCTTTCTTCGATTGCCACCTCCTTCTGCATAATGCGCCTATTTAATATATAATATACAATATGCAATATATGTGCCAAATTTCCAATCGTCATAATTCATTTATTTTCAGTAGAATAGATTATATTAGTAATTCTCCATGAGGGAAAAAATCCAAATATTTGGATGTCGATTCAACATTTTGAAGAAATTATCCCTTCATCTTTATATTGTCCATCGTCTCAATCCTCCTTTAGATCTCCCGATTACGCTTTCTATTGGTTTGTTTTTTTTACATTAAATTTATAGAATCTAATGTGGAGGATGAACATGAAAAAAGCTTTCATTTCTTTTCTCTTATTGTTTCTCGTTTCTTATTTTGCTTTTCCCCAAGGATATAGAGGAAAGGGAAGAGTAAGAGGTTTTGTTTCCGATGAGGATGGCATTCCTTTAGAAGGAGTCAGGATCAAGCTCTTTTCTCTGAAAGGCCAAGAAGGTTTTGAGACCGTAACAGATACGGGGGGAAAATGGGTGGCAGCCTGGATCAGAGGAGGAAAATGGGAAATAGACTTCTTGAAGGTCGGCTATGAACGGAAAAAGATTCGCGTTAACATTTCAGAAGTTAAGAGCAATCCAGATATTGAGGTGCATTTAAAAAAAATGGAGGCGTCGGTTAGTACGGATGGACTCAAGGGAGAACTTGAAAAGGGGAATAAGCTTTTTGAAGAGGAGAGCTATCAGGAAGCCATAGATGTTTACCAAAAGATACTGGAAGAATTCCCTGATGCATACACCGTTAGCAAAAATATCGGTAGATGCTTTTTTGAGATGGGAAAATATGAGCTGGCGCAGGAATATTTCGAGAAGGTTTTGGAGAAGGAACCGGATAATAATGAGATGAAACTGGTTATCGGAAATTGCTATGCCAACCGGGGCCAAAATGAGAAGGCTATGGAATGGTATAATAAAATCAAATTTGAGGAGATCGATAACCCTGCGGTTTTATACAATTTAGGGACCCATTTTTATGAGCTTTCCGAATATACTGAGGCTTTGCGATACTACAAGAGAGCGGTTGAAATCAAGGACGATTTTCTGGATGGGATCTATCAATTGGGCCTTACTCATCTTAGTTTAGGCCAATACGAGGAGGCGATAGAAGTCTTCGAGAATTATTTAAAACATGATCCGGATTCTGATAGATCATCACAAGTAGAAGGATTTATTGACTTTTTAAAGAAGAAAATTGGGAAATAAGGCATCTCATCCATCAGAATATCAATTCAAACCCCTCGAAGTGGAAGAAATGATGAAAGCTATTGAGAAAGTCAGAAGGATGGGATAATAAAAGTACGCCAAAATAAATTTATCATGATGCGATATGAAAGCCGTATTGAAGGCCAAAATCCCTAAATCATTTATATCGCCTAATTCTGAGCTAGAAAAAATTCCCCGAAAATGGTACATTCTTTAGGTTCGAATCGGACAGAATCTCACCCTATTTTCAACAATTTTCAACATTTTCTGTCACACCGGTGGCACAGGGGGAGGGATCTACTTTCTCAATTTCACTTGACCGACTCTAAGGAGAACCCGCGACAGAAGAGCAAATGGGAAAGCAAAGTGCCCAACCGGATGTAGTCATACAACTTGATTTTATCCCTATTCATAGCGCAGGCTTTGAACGGGATCGGCTAAGGAGGCCCGGATCGCATGCCAACTCACGGTCGACCCAGCGACCAGCATAGATATGAGTGCGGCCAAAATGAACATCCATAGATCAATATCGATACGGTAGGCGAATTGATCCAGCCAGTTTCGGGCCGCGACAAGGGCGATCGGCCAGGCGACAAGGTTGGAGATCGACACCCATTTCAGGATATCCTTCGTAAAAAGGAAAAATATATCGGTGGCTTTTGCGCCCAGTACCATGCGGATACCGACCTCCTTGGTCCTGCGGGCAACCATCACAGCTGATAGTCCGAACAGCCCCATGCACGCTATTATCAGGGCGAAACCTGTCGACCATCCCACGATCCGGCCCCAGTCCCGTTCCCGCCGGTACTCCCAGGCTAGATCGTCATCCAGAAATGAATAGCTAAAAGGAAGGTCTGGCCGAACCTCGGTCCAGATAGACTCAAGCTGCTTGATCACGGCAGCCTCCTCTCCTTCCCGCACCTTGACCAGGATGTTCCGGAACCGCTGGATTGGGGGGAAACCCCTGGGACCGAAGGCCATGGGTTCTATGGGCACATGCAGCGAAAACACATGGAAATTCCGCACAACTCCGATAATGGTAGGATCGAAAGTGTATTCGGCCGGGAGCTTGTCCACGGCGAAATCGGAAAATCGCAATCCCACGGGATCCTTTAGCTCAAAATCCTTGACAAAGGCCTCGTTAACAAGGACGCCTTCTCGGACGTCAGACAGGCGGTCAGGAGAAAAATCCCGCCCCAGGATCACAGGAACATCCAGTGTCTTCATATAGCCTAGATCGATCATGAATATCTCGACAATATGCTCGACTCCCTCCTTGTCATAACGGCGGGTTAAACTTCCATCGGGAGTGCCCACCGAACCGGAATCGGCGCTGATCGAGAGTACGCGGCTATTATTCTGTAGTTCGTTGCGGAAAACTTCGAACAGGGTCTCGCCCTCCGATGCCCGTTCTCCAGGAACCTGTGTTTGCACGAGGATGAGGTTCGAAGGATCATACCCGAGGTCTGCCGAAGTCATGAAGTGAAGCTGCCTGGTTATGACCAGGGATCCAATGACAAAAATGAGAGAGACTGCAAATTGAAAAACAATGAGAGTCAGGGACAGCCGACTTTTTCTCCCGCCGAGGAAGCGCCCGTGGAACACATCGCTGTCCTGGAATCGGGAGAGGCTCAGGGCCCGGATCAGGCCTGTAAAAAGACACACCGCGATGAGCGCAGAAAGGACGATCAGGAGTGTTTGGGGATGCAGTAGCGCTTTTTCCAACAGCCTCTTCCCGGTCAGGTTGTTGAATGGCACGATTAGAAGAGCGGCGACTGCGAGGCCTACGACCAGAGAAGCCAGGCCGGTGAGAAGAGACTCTGTCATGAACTGGCCGACAAGCTGCTCTTTCCTGGCACCGACCACTCTGCGTACCCCGACCTCCTTCAAACGTGTAGAGCTTTGAGCCAGCGACAGATTGACAGAATTCACACAGGCCAGCACCAGGATCAGGAGAGCGATGCCGGAGAGTACCCAGGAGAAGGCCGGATGACCGGGCGAGGCAAAGGCAAAGACATTGACATCGCTCCGGTGATAATCCGCAAGCTTGAGGAGATCGAAGCCCTGCTTGGGCGGTGCCATTTCGACCCTCTCCCACATGGAGCCGTAGAGCCTGTCGCTGAAGGAGGGAAGTTTAGCCCGGAGGGAGCTCACCCTCCCTTCATGGGGGAGATCAAGGAGAGTTGTCGTAAACATCGGCAGTGTCACAAAATCGTTGTTGTTTTTATCAATTTGATAGGCATCGAAAACATGGCTGTAGTGGAGAATCCCGTCGAAACGAATACTGGAATTACCGGGAATCTCGGTTATGATCCCGGACACGATGAAGTCCCTGGAGCTGTCTCCGATCCGGATCGAGAGGGGCTGTCCCAAGGGATCTTCCCCGCTGAAAAAGACCTTGGCAGTGGCGGATGTGAGCAGGACCTGATGGGGTTGTGAAAGCAATCGCGACGGATCACCAGCGCTCAAGTCAAAAGAGAACATGTCGAAAAAGCCTGGTTCTGTAAAGGCAAAATCCTTAACGATGAGCCGGTCTCCACTCCGGACGATCTGGCTGTGCATGGCAAAACGGACCGTGGATCCAGGCTCGACTTCGGGGGCTTCAGCTTCAAGCATCTCGGCTATGAAATGGTGGGCGCTTCCGAAGAAACGCTCCCTGAATTCGCTGGTCAGGATGTAGATCCGGTCCGCCTTTTCATGGAAGCGGTCGAATGTCAGGTCATCACGGACATAAGCAACGAGGAGGATAAAAAAGCTCAGACCGATGCCGAGCCCTATGATGTTTATAACCGCAGTCAAACTCTGTTTCCGGAGGATTCGAAATGCCGTTTTGAGGAGGTTCCATACCATGTGTTTGCTCCAAATGTATCAAAGATAACCATACTAATAACCGTCGCACACTGAATAAATGTTTATCTGCTATCCTCAAGAGTGGAGGAAACTTGATGAGTTTGGGATATGCCCCGCTCTTAGTTTGCGGATTGTTACGTTTTTTACATAATGTGCATCATGTTGCCGCCCCAGATTTTCCGAATTTGATCCTCGGTGTAGCCGCGTCTGACCAGTTCGATCTTATATTCCCCACTGCGCTTGCATCCATACAATCTTCCAACCCTCCGCTACCGAAAAAGTCAGATCCGATGCTCACGTGATCGATTCCTGCAACTTCGACAATGTGGATTCGATTGCTGTAATAGACCTGCTTGGTCATTATTCAGTTAGAAAGACAGAACGATATACTCATTCTAACAAAGAACAGAAGCTAAATG
>JASFEP010000156.1:0-9591 GCA_050124775.1 Candidatus Aminicenantota bacterium | reverse complement strand
ACCATCGATGAGGCAAACATGGATCAGTTCAAGGGACTGGGTTTGGATGACGAAGAAGTTCATGGCCTTATGCTCTTCAACACCACGGGACTGTGCGCGGAGTGCCACATCATGAACTCAGAGGATGGGAAGACGCCGCCTCTGTTCACGGACTTCACGTACGATAACCTGGGCGTCCCGAGGAATCCTGACAATCCCTTCTACATTCAGGACAAAGAATTCAATCCCGACGGTAAGGACTGGGTGGACAAAGGACTCGGCGGATTCCTGGAAGGGACGGAAAAATATGCCCAGTACGCCAAAGACAACTATGGAAAGCAGAAAGTTCCGACACTGCGCAACGTGGACCTGAAACCCAATGAGGAACTCGTTAAGGCCTACATGCACAACGGATTCTTTAAGACGCTCAAAGAAGTGGTGAATTTCTACAACACCCGAGATGACGAGGATTCAGATTGGCCGCCCCCCGAGATCAGCGAGAATGTCAATGTCGATGAAATGGGAATGCTTGGTTTGACTGATGAAGAGGAAGACCTGATCGTCCTGTTCATGAAGACACTCTCTGACCGCTGATCCCTTTAATCAGGCCGAAGAAGGATGCGATCGCACGTTTTGTGCGGATCCGCAAAAAGGAATTCCCTATTCGGTGGATGTAGCTGTACAGTTTACAGACGGCACGATCCTCTCCGTGCCTTATACGATATCGATAGTAGGTCCGAGTAAATAGAACCGGTCAAGCGCTTTTCGAGTGCCGCACCTTCGCGGCCACGAGCATCAGCAGGAAGTAGATAACGAGGCTTAAGGGGACGACTAGCAGCCAGTCTATCCCCGCGTAGAAATTGAGGACACCTTCCCTGAGAATATCCATCCGGCCCTCGAAGGTCCTCATGATGATCATGGGGATAAATCCGAGCGAGAGCCATCCGACCCCAATAACGAGCAGGAACTTCGTGAAACCCAGAGCGAATATGCCGATGTAGTTAACGCCTGCCAGGATGAGACAGATCACTCCCATAAAGAGGACATAGGATCGTGCGAGGATGATCGCTTCCTGAGATCCTGAAGAAAATGAAATGAGGATCACAAGAAATCCTACATACAGTCCCACAGCCAACAACACCATAGTGAATTTCGCCTCCGCGATCTCTCTTGCGGTCACGGGAAGTGTATCGAGAAAACTGTACCCTTTGTTCTTCTCCTCATATTGTTCGTTCGTTAAGGTCGATCCAAAGACGAGCAAAAACAGAAGAATTCCTCCGATGATTACAAAAGCTGCGGAGAGGTTGTTTCCTGTGATAAGCTTCAATATAAAGATCAGGCTGATTGAGGTGACGAAATATATGACAAAAAAATTCATGTTTTTCTTCATGATGTTCCACATGGTTATTCTCCTTCGACAAGTGCGATGAGCACATCGTCCAAATCCACATTTTCGACCTTGATCTCTTCCCTTGCCCGCCCTTCTTCAAGGCGCTTTTTAATCCGGGGGTAATCGTTCGTGATTCCCGAATTCCCGAACATGTGTGCTTTTCGACTCGCTAGCGTGTCTACGGTCCTGCTATCCAGGACACCACTCTTGTAATGAATTCTTTTCCATCGGGAGAGAAGTTCGTCCTTGGATTCTGAAAGCGCGATCTTTCCCTTGACAAGAAACACGACATAGTCGGCGATCCGGGTGATATCGTCCGTGATGTGGGAGGAAATGATCACGGATTTTTTGCCGTCTTCGGGAAATATCCTCAGAAGCTCCAATACCTCCCTGCGGATGACCGGATCCAGTCCGGCCGTAGGTTCATCCAGTATCATGAGCTCGGGATTGTGCGACAGGGCAATGGCCAACGAGAGTTTCACTTTCATCCCTTTCGAGAGCTCCCTCGTTTTTTTTGTCCGACTGATGGCAAAATCGGTCAGCAGTTTCTGAAACCTATTCGTGTCCCAGTTTTCGAAAAATCCGGCCACGAATTTTCCGGTCCAGGCAACAGTCTTATCCCCGTAGAAATACTGCGCCTCTCCCACATACCCCACCCTGTTTCTCACGTATTTTATGTTTTTTCTGTGGTCCAGGCCGAAGATACGCACAGAACCGCTGTCGGGCTGAACCATATCCATCAGGATCTTGATGGTCGTCGTTTTTCCGGCTCCGTTGGGACCGATGAGCCCCAGGATGGACCCTTTGGGAATATTGAGAGAAATGTTATCCAGAACAAATCCCCTGTAGACTTTTTTCAAATTACTTATCTCAACGATGTCATTCATTTGTCTTCTCCTCGATGTCCTTGATTAGCGCAAAAATGTCCTCTTTTTTGATGTCGAATTTTTCCGCGTTTTCGATAATTTTTTCGAGACTGTCTACGAGTTCGGCCAATTTCGCCTCCCGGAGTTTATTTTTATCGATATCCGCCACAAAAGAGCCTAAGCCGGGTCTGGTGATGATATAGCCTTCGTTCTCCAGATCCGAATAGGCCCGCTTGGTGGTGATGATGCTGATCTTGAGCTCCAGCGATAGCTCCCGTATCGAGGGGAGTTTGTCTCCGGGCATGAGGATCCCGGAGGCGATGGAGTCCTTGATCTGGTCCATCACTTGTTTGTACATGGGATCGGGGTTGAGGGGCGACAGGACTATGAACACGGGCAGTCTCCGATTTTGAAAATGAGTATCATTATGCTCTCTGATATTTTTTAGCGAAAAGAGCTGCCTGAAGCAGGCCCCAAAAGAGCACTAATGTGAGGACTGTCACGAACATCCAGATGAGCCAGGGGAGATCCTTTAAGGATTGGAGCGATGCGCCGTAATCGATGTTCCGTCTGACCAGCACGAATTCCATGACTAAAAAGGGTCCCACCATCAAAAGGACCACGATAAACGCAGAGATTTTCATGAAGATAGAATATCCCCAACGATAGATGAGAAGATACATCCCAGCTGCAATGATTAAGCCCAAGTTTCCGCAGAGCAGTATATATATCCGTCCGAACGACAACAGGCCGGCATCCGGTTTCATGAACGACAACAGGCCGGCACTGTACACGCAGAGTAAAACCGTTGCCACCAGAACGACCGCAAATTTGGAGCCCACGATATCACGATCTCTGATAGGTAGGTGGCTCATAAAGGCATAGCCATTATTTTTTTCTTCTGTTTTTTCCGATGTCAGAACAGATGCCAGAATGCAGTACATCAACATTTGGCCCAAAAAGATCAGGATATTTATGCTCAATGTTTTGCGGACCATAAGCAGATAGACCGTGAGGAGCGCCATGAGGGAAACGGATAGCAGTACGAACAAGAAGGCATTTTTTTTCATCAATGTCCACATTTTAAACTCCATAAAACCAGTGATTTTTTAGTGTTTTTATGGCCATGTACATCAAAAGAAAAAAGACCGCAACACAAACGAAAGTGACGATCACCCAGTTTAAGCCGATGACTTTTTGGATAATTTCTTGACGGGTGATACCCAATCGTTTAAGGAGAAATATATTTATTGGGATAGGGGCAATAACGATAAAAATCCACAAAAAAACGATGAATTTGCAGACTCTCGAGTTTCCGTACCTGAAGATTCCTACGTAAAGCAGTGCTGTCAAAACGAGGCAGATATTGGCGTTGATGATCAAAAAAGAGCAGCTTGGAATGAAGTAGCTGGGATCTGGGGATATCTTTGCAAAGGCCGCACAGTGGAATCCCACATAGATGAGGGTGGTCAGAAAAACCAACAGGAATTTCGAGACCACGATGTCGGAAGCCTGGACAGGAAGTATCCGGAGGAATGAATATCCGTTGGTTTTCTGTTCCATCTGCTCGTGAATATAGACCGCGCCCAAAACCACAAAAAACAGATAGGGCGCCAGAGTGAACACGAAGTTGAGGGTCAGAGGATCGGGCCCTGTGAGCCGGTCGTGGTTGAAGAGAGGAAAGACCATGGCGACTGCGACAAGAGTGTAGAAAGCAAAGCTGATCGAGAATTTTTGCATAAGGCGAAACATTTTTACCATCCCTTAACGAGAGAGATAAGAATATCGTCGAGACCGACGTTTTCGACTTTAATATTCCCGTTGCACAAGCCCTGCGACAGGGAATCTTTGATTTTGAGAAAATCTCTTGTGATACCGGATCCTCCGAATGCGTGGTCTTCGACTTGTTCGAGGTCATCCAGTATCTTTGGATCCAGAGCACCCTTGGAATAGTGGATCTTTTTCCAGTTGGCCAAAAGGTCGTCTTTGTCGGCATGAAGAGCGATCCGTCCGTTGATCATGTAAGTGATGGTGTCTGCGATACGGGCGATGTCGTCTGTGATATGCGATGAAATGAGCACGGATTTATCTCCGTTCCGTGTGATGGACTGCAGGAAATCCAGCACATCTCTCCGGATGACCGGGTCGAGTCCAGCTGTCGGCTCGTCCAAGATGATGAGCTCGGGATTATGGGAGAGGGCGATGGCCAAGGACAATTTGACTCTCATCCCTTTGGAGAATTTTCGGATCATTTTTTTTCTTGGGATCTCGAACTTTTCGAGAAGCTTTTGGTAGCGGTGCATATCCCATTCGGTGTAAAAATGGGAGACGAATTTCCCCGTCCAGTTGGCACTCCGGTGTTCGTAAAAAAACTGCTCCTCGCCCACGTAACCGACACGATTTTTTATTTCTAAATCGTTGGCGACATGGTCAAGACCAAAAACCTCGACCTTTCCTCCATCGGCTCTGATCATGTTCATGATGAGTTTTATGGTTGTGGTCTTTCCGGCACCGTTGGGGCCGATCAGTCCTGTGATGTATCCTTTGGGAACGTCCCATGAAATATCATCGAGGACAAATTCGTCGTATTCTTTTCTCAGGTTTGTGATTTTGAGCATATTGTCCATGTTTAACTCCTTTTTTGACTGTTGGGTGTTGCTCTCGTGCGATCATTCATCTCCTATTGCTGTGTACGCCGCTATTCGGCATCCTCAAGAAAAAAAGAGAAGCGCGAACACGATAACGAGCACGATGATGAGCAAGACCTTGAATTTGACAAATCCTTTTTGTTTTTTCATCCCTTGACTCCTTTTCTGCGGAGGGTAATGAAAATATCCTCCGGAGTGATACCGTATCTGGCAGCCGCGTTGAGAATTTTTGTGAGTTCAGAACGGATCTCTGCCAGTTTTTCTTCCCGCAATTTGTCTCTGTTGATATCCACGACAAAAGATCCCATGCCCGAGCGGGTGAGGATGTAGCCTTCACTTTCGAGATCGGCGTAGGCTCTTTTGATGGTAATCATGCTGATTTTTAGTTCCTTTGCCATTTCTCTGATAGACGGCAGTTTCGTCTCCGGTTTGAGTGTGCCGGAAGCGATCGCATCTTTGATCTGATCGGTCACCTGCTTGTACATGGGGTCCGGATTGTGTGGCGAGATCGCGATGAACATGCTGTCTTTATCTCCTGGTGTATATATAATATATACACAGTATACAAGCTATCCACACTGCTGTCAAGTTTTTTTTAAAAAAAATGGGGACAGGCTACTTTTTATAGAGGTTATTAAAAAAGTAGCCTGTCCCCTTTTTATGAGGATCTTTTCTCAAAATCGGTGTGTTCAGGGCATTGATTTCCCAAGTAATTTATCGGATTGATTAAGAATCAGTCCTCGCAGCACAATAGTTAGTTTGGGGTGATGACTTTATAAAGGTTATGCTGCAGATGACATCATTACAAGAGAAGTTTATCCTTGGGCGTTATATATAACTTGGGCGTTATATATAAAAGGTGTAAAACTAGTTGAAAATATCTTTGTGATAGAGAAGATATCCCACCGTAAAAGCGGCAAAAACCAGAGAGAAGCCGACGATATCGATCCTGGACAACTGGGTAATGCCGAGCACTAAAAGTGAGTCGAATATCCACATGCCCATAGCGACCAGAGAGAAAACGAGTCCGAACTTCCGGAGCTTCATCAACCCGATTGCCCCGATATAAAGGAAGACCGACATGAGGAGATCAGGGATGGCAAAAGCATTGTATACAGTCAAACTGACCGGCATTGTTTTCGGGAAGGGTTTTCCGATGATTTTTGCCACCCAAAAAATATCCGTTGCGATCGCTACAAAAAACATGACCACTGAGATCACGATTATTCCAACGTGGATTCTCTTCATTGACTTAGATTCCCATTTTCCTTAGTTTGAGTCTAGCCAAATCTCCACATTTTCGCAAAATAAAAAAAAGGGGACAGGCTACTTTTTTAATTACCCCAGTAAAAAGTAGCCTGTCCCCATTTCTCAATAAGCATCGTGATCAATCCTGCTGCAGTGATTCGTCTAGGTGTTTACTGGGTAGAAACAACTTTCTGAACGCATTCTTTACATCTTCCAGGATCTGGTAACTGACGGGAACGAGTATCAGTGTGATGAATGTCGCAAAGAGCACACCGAAGGCAAGGGAGACAGCCATCGGGATGAGAAAACGGGCTTGTAGGCTTCGCTCAAGCAGCAAAGGTGTCAGGCCGGCAAAGGTGGTGATAGAGGTCAGGATGATAGGACGAAAGCGAACCACGCCCGCTTCGCGAATAGCCTTCTGGATATTCTCCCCCTTTCGACGGAATTTGTTGATAAAATCCACCATCACCAGACTGTCGTTGACGACTACCCCTGTCAGGGCCACTATTCCGAAGAAGGAAAGAATCGTCAAGCTTATTCCCATAAAAATGTGTCCCCAAATGGCTCCCACAATTCCGAAGGGTATAACGCCCATAACGAGAAGCGGCTGTCCATAGGATCGGAACGGGATGGCCAACAGTGCATAGATGACCAAAAGGGCGAGCAAAAATCCTCTGCGCAGGCTGGCGAGGGCCTCGCGCTGATCCCTCTGTTCCCCCTCCAGCGAGTAGGAGATGGTGGGATACGCGGCAAGCAGAGTCGGCAGGACATTTTTGGTGATGTCGGCTAATATCTCGTTGGCATTGGCTTTTGTTTCATCCACTTCTGCCGTGATATTCAGAGTGCGCCGCCTGTCCGTACGCTCGATAAAGGAATACCCCCGGCCGAGCGTGGCCTTGGCCGCCGCCGAAAAGGGGACGGCGATACCCCCGGCTGTGCGGATCCGTTTATCCTCGAGATTCGCTAGCGAGCGACGCTCATCGACAGGATATCGGACCATCACTCGGATTTCATCCCGCCCTCGCTGGATACGTTGCACTTCCTCACCGTAAAAAGCCTGACGCACCTGTCGTCCAAGGTCAGAGAGCGTCAGCCCCAAAGATTCAGCCACAGGCGTGATTTCCAGTTTGATCTCCTGTTTTCCCTCTCTAAAAGAGTCGGCAACATCATAAATTCCCGGGTAATCTTTAATCTTCTCCTTGAGTTTTTCCGCGGCTTCGCGTAAGGCGGAATAATCCGCACTCGAAAGTTGAACGTAGATCGGTGCCCCCACGGTAAATAGCGAGCTGGAAAAGTTGAGCTCCACAGCATCTGGGACCGGACCCGTCAACTCGCGCCACCGGTTGGCGATGACCGTGCTCCCGAGGCCTCTCTCTTCGGAGGGCGTGAGTTCGATATCGACTTCTCCGAGATGAGAGCCGGAAAAAGTGCTGCTGGCCGGGTCGGGTCCGCTTGCCCTGTTAAGGCTCGGCTGCTCCCCGATGGCGGCAAGAACATGCCGGACGATCGGCCGTCCCAGGTCGAATTCCTCCTCCAACTTGAGGGCCGACTCCTCCAAACGTTTGACAGCTTCCGTTGTCGTCTCGACAGGTGTTCCCAAGGGCATAGTCAATCGTGCCACTATATTGTCGGCATCGATGCGGGGCAGGAAGACAAATTTGATCCATCCGCCCCCGACCATACCGAGGGTTATAAATAGAATGGCCATAAAACCGGCGAGAGTTATGTAGCGGAACTTCAAACCGAATTCCAAACTGGGCCTGTAGACTTTGTCGATAAACCGTCGAAACCTGGTGTTGAAATTTGTCTGGAATCGCATCCAGATTCCCCTCAATCCTCTAGAGGGCGTGTCCTTGATCTTGAGATGGGACAAATGTGAGGGCAGGATTAAAAGGGATTCCAACAATGAGAACAGAAGAGTCAGGATGACGATGATGGGAATGAAACGCATGATTTTTCCGATCCCCCCCTCGACAATAAGGATGGGCCAGAAGGCCGCCACAGAAGTGAGCACTGCAAAAACGACGGGCACCGCTACACTTTTCAGTCCATCTAAAGCCGCTTTAATGCCGGACTTTCCTTTTTCATATTCTGTAAAAATGCTTTCTCCGACCACAATGGCATCGTCGACCACAATACCGATCACAAGTATAAAGGCAAAAAGCGATATCATGTTGATCGAAACGTCAAAAGTCGGCATCAACCAAAGGGCACCGAGAAAAGATATAGGGATTCCTAGAGCGACCCAAAAAGCCAGGCGTAATCGTAAAAACAGCGCCAGCAACAGAAAAACGAGAATCAAGCCGCTTCGTCCATTCTTGTAGAGAAGGTCCAACCGGCTTTTGAGCACTTCGGAGTCATCGTTCCAGATGGTGAGGGTGATGCCTTCCGGCATTTTCTTTTGGGTCTCCTGAACATACCTTTTTACAGCGCTGGCGACCTGGAGGGCGTCCTCATCGCCCACACGGAAGACCTGGATAAGGGCTGATGGATTGCCATCGAACCGGGCCGACTGGTCGGTTTCAGCGAACCCGTCGACAACTTTAGCCACATCTCCTACGAGCACCCGGCTCCCATCGGGCCGTGTCCGCAAGATGATCTCTTCGAATTCTCGCCCTATGTATGCCTGGCCTTTGGTGCGCAGCAGAATCTCGCCCCCAATTGTTTTGATGGATCCGCCGGGCAGGTCGAGCGACGACCGACGGATGGCCTGAGCCACTTCATCGAAGGTGAGATCGAAACGGCGGAGGGCCTGCTCGGATACCTCGATGGATATCTCGTAAGGCCTTACGTTGGTCACTTCGGCCTGAGTGATTCCAGGCAGAAGAAGGATCTCTTCCCGGATATTGTCGCTCAGAATCCGAAGGGTCTTTTCATCGGTGTCGCCGGAAACGGCCACATTGATCACCTGCCTTCGGTTCAGAAGCTCCTGGATGATAGGTTTTTCGGTCTCCTCGGGAAATGTATCGATCGCATCCACCCGCGCCTTGACATCATCGAGGAGCTTTCGAACATCTGCTCCTGGAAAAAGTTCGATGGTGACGGACCCCAAACCCTCCGATGCTCTTGAGGTGATCCGCTTGATCCCTTCGAGACTCTGGATCTCTTCCTCGATGCGGACGCAAACCGCTTCTTCGACCTCTTCGGGAGCAGCGCCTAAGTAGGGAACGGTCACTGATATCAGATCTGAAGAAAATTCCGGGAAAACTTCCTGTTTGATTCCGCTGAAGGTCAAGAGGCCGCTGGCGATGATGAGCACCAAGATCAGGTTTGCTGCCACCGGATTTTTGGCGAACCAGCTGAGTGCATTCATAAAGAATTCTCCTCGTCGGTGGGTGTCTGCGATGTCGTCTGTTCTTCCATCACGCGGACATGCATGCCGTCGACAACCGTTTCAAGGGGGGATAGACAGAGACGTTCGCCATCAGCGAGTCCGGAGCTCAAAACAACGGTCTCTGCA
>JASFEP010000155.1:0-9608 GCA_050124775.1 Candidatus Aminicenantota bacterium | reverse complement strand
TTTCACCTAAAACTAAAGCAAGATGGAGACCAACATGATTGATTTTTATCTTATTTATTATCTGTAAGTTAGGAAAGATATGGGCGAGGAAACGTCAACCGTTGTTAACAAACCCTCTTTATTATGCCCACTGCGGTTTCCGCTTCGGCCGGGATTTGGCCATTGGCTCAAGAGCGGGGATGGCTCTTTTTGTAGACATCGAGGAGCTGTTTCAAATCAAGATGTGTGTACTTTTGAGTCGTGGCCAAACTCTCATGTCCCAACAGCTCCTGGATGACCCGGAGGTCCGCTCCTCGACTCAAGAGGTGCGATGCAAAGGAATGGCGGAGAGAGTGGGGACTGATCTTGCGCCTCATAGCGGAAAATCGAATATACTTATCCACAACTCTTTCCACAGACCGTGCTGTTAATCTCGCACCACGGTAGTTCAAAAAGAGAGCGTTTTGATCGATCTGTCCCGAGTGGATTTGGTTTCTTATCTGGACATAGAGCGCCAAGCTCTCTGCGGCGATCCTGCCAAAGGGAACAAGCCTCTCTTTCTTACCCTTCCCACGAACGCGGATGAGCCGTTCCTCAAAATTTATGTCCTCTAGATCTATCCCTACGAGCTCACTCACCCGAAGCCCGGTTGCATAGAGAAGTTCGAGCATGGATTTATCGCGAAGGTCGAGAGGTTTTGCGGTCTTTGGAAGATCCAGGAACGCGTCCATGTCCTCCTCCGAGAGGAAGGAAGGCACGGATTTTTCTTGTTTGGGAGTGGCTACGACTTCAGCCGGATTATCCTCTCGCCACTTTTTCCGGATGCAGAACTGGAAAAATGACCGTATCGCTGCAAGCTTACGGGCTACGGTCGATTTCTTATCTCTCCTCTCGTACAGAGTGGCCAAAAATCCCCTCAGCACCACATTATCTGTTTTCTTCAGGCTGACATTCCTCGCCTTAAGGTAAGCGGCAAGCTGCTCCAGGTCGCGTCTGTAGCTCGCGATGGTATGGGGCGAGGCATTCTTCTCATGCTTCAAATAGTCGAGAAAGGCCTCTATTTCCCTCTTCATGTTTTAAAATCGATCCATCATTCAGAGTTTTGGTGTTCCCAGATCTTCTTGGGTTCCACCGTTTGCTTGAAGGAACAGTTCTCATCGCTGCAGTACACGTAAGGTTTTCCTTTGATAAGGTTTTTGCGGAGAACGAAGGGACGCTCACATTCCGGACAGGGTTGGGCAACTGGCTCATCCCACGTCGCATATTTGCACTTGGGGAAACGGCTGCATCCATAGAAGATCTTTCCCCTTTTTGTCTTTTTCCGGACCAGTGTTCCGCCACAGTCTTCGGGACAAGCGATGCCCGTATCTTTGGTATCTTTTTTCACATACTTGCACTTGGGATAGTTCGAACAGGCTACAAAAGTGCCATACCTTCCATGTCTCATAACGAGCTTCGAACCACACTCCGGACAATCTTCATCGAGAGGCTTGGCCTCTTTGCGTATCATACTCTGTTTGTACTGGCAATCGGGATACCCCGAACAGGCCTTGAACCGTCCGAACCGGCCCTCCTTGATCACTAGCTGTTTTCCGCACTCGGGGCAGGAATCCTCGAGGGGGATCCCGCCCTTGGTCTTGATTCCCTCTGCCTTCATCGCCACATCCAGATCTTTTTCGAGGAGAGCGTTGTAGGATTTGAGATAATCTAACATATCGAGCTCCCCTTCGCCGATCCGGTCGAGCTGGTCCTCCAGGCGGGCGGTGAACTTAAATTCCATGAGATCGGGAAAATTGGTCACTAAATAATCCGAAAGAAAAAGCCCCAGTTCGGTCGGAATGAACTTTCCTTTTTCCTTGATGACGTAGTCACGGCCCTGGATTGTGGCGATGATCGGAGCGTATGTGCTCGGCCGGCCGATACCCCGTGCCTCCAATTCTTTGACCAAACTTCCTTCGGTGTAACGGGGCGGGGGCTGTGTGAAATTTTGCTTGGTCTCGAGATCTAAAAGCTTCAGTTCTTCTCCGGTTTGGGCTCTGGGCAGGATATTTTCCTCCTTCTTGGGCTTCGGATAAAGGACCAGATACCCATCGAACTTGACGACCTCACCCTTTGCCTTGAACTGGTACTTTCCCGCCCGGATATCGAATTCCGTCTCATCGATCACCGCCGGGCTCATCCGAGAAGCAAGAAATCGGTTCCATACCATCGTGTAGAGCTTGAGTTGGTCGTTTGTGAGATAGGGCTTCACCCGCTCGGGATCACAGTCAAAGGAAGTGGGACGGATGGCCTCATGGGCATCCTGGGCTTTCTTTTTGTTCTTGTAGATCCTGTCTTTCGACGGGAGGTACTCCTCTGCATATTTAGAGGCGATATACTCCCTCGAAAGCCGGAGCGCATCATCAGAGACGCGGACCGAATCCGTCCTCATGTAGGTGATCAGCCCGACCAGTCCTTTTTCCCCGATCTCCAGGCCTTCGTATAGCTTCTGGGCCACGGACATGGTTTTTTTGACCGGAAAACGCAGCAGGCGAAAGCTGTCCTGTTGGAGCGTACTGGTGATGTATGGGGGCGGCGGGACCTTTTTTTTCTCTCTGAGAGCGATATCACGGAGAAGAAACGGAAGTGTCTTTATCTCTGCGGCAATGGCTTCGGCTCCCGGGCCATCTTTGATCTTGGCTTTTTTGGTGTCGATCTTCACAAGATTCGCCTGAAAAGATGGAGGATTGTCCGCTTCTAACTGGGCTGAGATTGTCCAGAATTCTTCGGGTACGAAGTCCTTGATCTCTTTTTCCCTCTCGCAGATCAGCCGCAGAGCGATGGACTGGACCCTTCCCGCACTGAGTCCTCTTCCGATCTTCTTCCACAGGAGGGGGCTTATGCGATACCCGACTAATCGGTCGAGGATCCGTCGTGTTTGCTGGGCTTTGATCTTGTCCAGATCCAGTTCACCCACATGCTGAAAGGCCTTTTTGATCCCTTTTTCCGTAATCTCATGGAGCATAACCCTATAGATACTTTCATTCACGTCTTTCAAGAGAACAGACAGATGCCAGCAAATCGCTTCTCCCTCCCGGTCCGGATCGGCACCAAGATAGACGGACTCTGCGTCCTTAGCCATTTTTTTCAACTTTGAAACCAGGTCAGCCCTTTCGGGTATGATCTTGTATTCCGCTTCAAAATTATGCTCCACATCCACGCCCAGTTTGGATTTGGGCAAGTCTCGCACGTGTCCCATAGAAGCACTGACCAGGAATTCAGGACCGAGATAACGGTTCACTGTTTTCGCTTTAGCGGGCGATTCCACGATTACCAATCCTTTTGCCATCATATCTTCCTTTGAAAATATTTCCCCGGGCTCTGATGGATGTATCCTTTGAGCTCCAACTGAAGAGAAAGGGTCAGGATCTCGGATACGGAGAACTCTGTTTTTTCGACAAGATCATCGACGGGAGTGAGTTCATCGATCTTCAACACTGACAGCACTTTTTCTTCATCAGGATTTATGGATGGGAGCGCTTTGGATGCTTTCTCCTCTGTCTGAGAGAGAAGTCGATCCCTGAGCGGCGGAGGCAGCTCTTCGGCCACATCTTCCCACCTCTCCACAAGTTTGGCTCCCGTCTTCACCAACCAATTGGTCCCCCGACTGAGCTCTGAAGTCGTGTTTCCAGGAACGGCCATCACTTCCCTGTTTTGCTCCAGAGCCAACCGTGCCGTGATAAGGGAGCCGCTTTTTTTTGTCGCCTCGATCACCACCACGGCCAGAGATAAGCCGCTGATAATCCTATTCCTCATCGGAAAATGATACCCCAAAGGAGGAGACTTCAAGGGGAATTCTGTGATCACAGCCCCTCTCTCCGTAATTTTTTCAAAAAGCATTCTATTCTCTTTGGGATAGATCACATCTAACCCAGAACCCATCACAGCCACGGTCTTTCCGCCCCGGAGCGCACCCCAATGGGCTGTGGAGTCTATGCCGCGCGCTAACCCGCTCACGACGGTCATCCCACGGGAAGCCAGGTCGAATGCGAGATTCTCGGCGACCGCTCTCCCGTAGGGAGTGGGTTTTCGAGCGCCCACGATCGAAACAGAGGGTTCGGCAAGCTCCTCGGCATTCCCCGCACAATAGAGGACACACGGAGGGTCGAAAGACTCCCGCAAATACACAGGATAATTCCCATCCTCGATCGAGAGTATAGCATATTTCTTCTTCGCGATCTTTTCGATATCTTTTTCCGCCTTATGAAGAGTCTTGGGAGAGCTCAACACAGCGGCTGTCTCTTCATCGAGGCCCAAAGCCTTGAGGCCTCGCAGGGACGTATCAAAGAGCTCTCTGATATTCGGAACGCGCTCGCGGATCTTTTTAACCGCTTTGAGATCCTCGTTCAGAACGATATTTAGAGCGACCCAATACTTGAGATTGTCTTCCAACTTAACTTTTGCAACTTATGGGTGGGATCGCAAAGATCGGTATGTGACTGTATGAGATGACCTTTTCGGTCGTGCTTCCCAGCAAGAACCTCTCGAGCTTGCTCTGGGAGCACGTGGATATGACGATCAGATCGGTCTTGTGAGTATCTGCGTAATCGACGATACCGACGGACGCATTTATGGCACGGGTGACTTCCTCGCTGATCTTGATATCCTCTTTCTCCCGGCGCTTGCGATTCTTCAGTTTTTTCATCACCGAATCCATCATCTCGTCCAGTACCCTCGGGGGGAAATCATAATCATGGAGTTCCAGGATATGAAGAAGAGTGATATCCGCATCGAACCCTTTGGCGAGTTTCCATGCATAGTCTCTCTCTACCTCTTCCTGATCGGAGAAGTCTGTGGGGACAAGGATCTGTTTGAACCTGGGCTTTCCGCTTTTCTTTTTCGTAATCAGGATCGGTACCGGGGAATGCCGCAGGACCTGGTTGGCTACATTCCCGATAAAGAGCCGTTCGATCGCCGAAAGTCCTTTCCTGCCGATCACCACAAGATCCACTTCGAGCTCTTCTGCCGTTTCCACTATAACCTTCGCCGCGTTTCCGTCTTTGACAAAGTATTCGAATGTTTTTCCCTTCGCTTTCTGGAAAGCTACGAATCTTTCCGAAGCCACACCCTTCATGTGGTCCATCCGCCTTTTCAGCTCATCGATAACGACGATTGCCGACTGGTAATGCTCCGGTGAAAATCCGGGAATCACGTGAAGGCCCAGGATCTCGGCGTCAAATGTCTTGGCAAAAACATCGGCATAGGCAAAGGCTTCCTCCGCCTCATCCGAAAAATCGGTCGCCCACAGGATTTTATTCACTAAATCGGTCATGTGCCTCTCCTTCCCTGTTCGGGATCACTTGGAACGCTATTTTAACAAGAAAAAACGGGGGAGGCTACTTTTTTACGAAAAAAGTCGCCCCTCTATACTCAACGAACAAGGGGCTCATGTTTTCTCACTCTGATCCCGCGCAATACAAATCGGAATAAATAAAATCAGAGGAGAAACCCAGAACGTCTTAATATTTAAAAATGCTGCGAAAATCATCGATAGGATAATGTCGTGACATATTGAACCTGAACTATTCATAAAAAATGCCGATACCACGTATAACTAAAGATATATCAATCATTACCATTATTCTGGCAATAAATCACAATGACATTTCCGTTTTCGTTCTACATTTTATTAATAATCGGCATTTTTTCCCTTACAGGCGAGCCGATCTTACCTTATCTGCTTCGTTGCAAAGGATTTGCGGTAGACAACTACAGCTACATCCTTTGCGCCTCGCATCGACGGCAACCTCGACTCGTGAATAATCCGGGTGAATTTCAAGTCATGTTTCTTATCGATCATTCTGAAAACGGCAGGTTCATCTTCAGCAGCAGTGCCTGGAACCGCGGCTCGTCACGCAGGACGGCGCGATCAGGGAATGTCAAAGCACAGGGCAAATCGAGGTCACGTATTTCGTAGGCTTGCTCCATCCAGTACAGAGTCCGTTCCTTATTCCCGGTATAAAGATACAAATCTGCAATACGAGTGGGTCGAACAGGTTTCGATTTTGACTGCTCAAGAAGCATATCGATTTCGAGGTACAACGTGCCGACATAACCCAGCTTTTCATATTGATCAAAGGCGTGGTCAAAGTTGAAAAACTCACCCTTATAAAATAATTCCATTGCTTCCAGGGATTCTTCGTATCTTCCTGTTAAATAGAGTGCTATATAAAGCGATTGTGCGATTATGAAATAATCGGGACTTTTATCAAGCACTTCACGGCAGACAGAGATGCAATCGTCATAGCGGCGCACGTATAATAAATACCAACTATACAAGCATTTTATAAAGAGATCATGGGGATCCAGCTTAAGGCCCAGTTCAATATGTCCCGCGGCTTCTTCCGTCCGTCCCAGTACGCTCAGTAAAAACGCATAAAACGAGTGGGCCGAAGCAGAGTTGGGATTGGTGGAGATCGCTTTTATTAACGCTTCCTCGCCGGCCTTCCAATCCCAACCCCCCCAGGCATGCATACCTGCCAGCATCTCATATGCTCCTGATATGGAGCTGTCCAATTCAAGGGCTTTTTCGCAAGCTTCCCTTATTTTGGGAGCTGCCTCATCCGCAGATACCGCCATAAACTGCTGACGCCAAACCCAAACACCTGCAATGCCTACATAAGCCTCGGCAAATTCAGGATCTTTATCTATGGCCAGCTCGAAGTACCGCATGGCGGTATCCAAGTCGTTGAGAGTCACTTTATTCAAATGAAATTGGCCGTTAAGATAGGCATCATAAGCCGTCATATTTGTGGTCGGAATTTTTTCGATGAGCTGTTTCTCCTCAGGGGCTATGGCAACCTGTAGTTCTTTGGCAACAGTCTGCGCGACTTCGCTCTGGACAGAAATAATATCTTTCCAGTCCCGGTCATATTCATTGGCCCATATATGCCTTTCCTTTCCAGGCTCAATGAGCTGCACAATCAACTTGGCCGTATCCCCATACTTCTGAAAGCTGCCTTCCAGGAGATAGGCCACACCCAGTTCCTGACATATGGTATTGACTGTTTTATCTGTATCACGGTACTGCTCGACCGAGGTTCTTGACACAACCCGTAGATCCTCGATTTTTGATAAATTGAGCAGAATAGCCTCCATGACACCATCGGCCAGATATTGTTTCTCCGGATCATCGCTCAAATAGTGAAAGGGAACCACGGCAATGGATTTTTCAGGTTCCTCTCCAGATTTAAATATCCGGGGGATGATGAATATGCTCACAATCATTAATACGGCTAACATAGCTGCTCCGGTAATGATTGTCCTTTTCCTCCTACTGAGCTTCGCCTTCCTCAATCTCGTTTTTATTTCTTCCGGCACGATCCCTGCGGATATGGATTTCAGGTCATCCAGCAGCTCCTCTGCCTGCTGGTATCTTTTGTCCGGGTCCTTCTCGAGAGATTTGCTCACCACCTGCTCGATGGAAACCGGAATGTCGGAATTCACACGCGTGATCGGCTCAGGTTTCTCTTTCAGGATGGAATATATGACGGTCTGCTCATGTTCTCCTCGGAAAGGCAGCTCTCCGGTGAGCATCTCATAAAGGACCACGCCGAACGACCAGATGTCTGTCCGGTGGTCAATCTCTTTGCCCTGGGCCTGCTGGGGAGACATGTAGGCCACAGTTCCCATGGTCGATCCGTCTTTGGTCAGCAGGGTGCTTCCCGTCTTCCTGGCCAAGCCGAAATCCATGATCTTTGCCTGGCCTCTCTCTGTCACCATGATGTTGCCGCTCTTGATGTCCCGGTGCACAATCCCTTTTTTGTGGGCTTCGCTCAATCCTTCGGCCACCTGCGTGGCGATATCGAGGGCATCTTCAAGCTCGAGCGAGCCAGATTCCATCTTTGTCTTCAAACTCTGGCCATCGATAAAAGCCATCGAGATGAAGGTTGTCGCGTCGGTCTCATCGAATTCATGAACTGTGCAGATATTGGGGTGATCGAGGGCCGCAGCAGCCTGGGCCTCCCGCATGAACCGCTCCTTTAACTCCGGGACATGAGTGAGTTCAGGGGGCAGGAACTTGAGAGCGACCGTTCTTTTCAGCTTAGTGTCTTCGGCTTTGTAGACAACCCCCATCCCGCCTCTACCTAGTTCCTCGACGATGGTGTATCTTCCAGCGACAATGCTGCCCTTTTGCAGCTTATCCGATGGAGCGATGAAGGTTTTAGTAACATTGATATCCTTTGAGGATTTTAAATATCCACCGCATTTGCTGCAGTAAAGGGAATCCTCAGGATTCTCGCGCTGACATTTCGGGCATTTAACTCCCATTGCTTTCCCTTCTGACGAACAGAGAAGAAGAATAACAATTTCCACGAGAGGAGTCAATTCAATGACCGCAAAAGCAAAAAATGACCTCAAAATCTCAAGATTGTCGTAGCCCGATCTCGATTATTGGTTCAGAAGGATAGAGCTGGATGTAAAAAAAACACCGGCCACAGCGCCCGTCATCAGGCAGGCTAGGGTCGCTGCCAGGAGAGCGCGGAAACCCAGGCGGGAAAGGTCCTTCATCCTCTGGGGGGCGAGTGCTCCGATCCCCCCGACGAATATGGCAAGAGATGCCACGTGGGCGAAACCGCAGAGGGCGTAGGACGCGATGATCGCGGAGCGCGGATGCTGAAGAGCCCCCTGAGCCAAGAGGCTCGAGAGGTCCTTGTAGGAGGCCAATTCCGTGGCCACGGTGCGCTCCCCAATGATCTTGGCGACTTCGAGGGCATCGGCAGGCGGCACACCCAGGACTAGAGTGAAAGGATAGGCGATATAACCTAAAAGGGATTTGAAAGACCAGCCCATATTCCAGCCGAACCAGCCGTTGAGATGGCCCCCGAACCACCCCAAGATCACATCCAGGAGGGCGAGGATCCCCAGGAAGGCGATCAAGAGAGCGACGATCCCGAAGAGATACTTCAATCCCGTATTGGCACCGTTTACGATCGCCATGATCAGGTTATCCTCTCTTTCATAATGAGGTTTGACATCCAGCCCCAGCGTTTTGGGTTTCTCTGTCTCGGGGAAGAGGATCTTCGCCATGACCACCGCAGCCGGAGCCGAAAGAACAGACGCCGAGACGAGATGTCCCGCGATCGTGGGCATCTGGCCCTGGAGAAAAAACACATACATCGCCAGCACCGTGGAGGCGATGGTACCCATGCCCGCGGCTAAGATGGTCGTCAGCTCGGATTTTGTCATATCTTTGAGATGAGGCTGAACGACCAGGGCAGATTCCACGCCGACGAATATATTGCTCGAAGCGCACAAAGATTCAGCGCCGCTGATTCGCATCAGCCGCGTGAAAACAAAGGCGAAACCCCTGATAATGAGGGGCATGATCCGCAGATAATAAAGGGCAGAAACAAGGGCTGCGAAGAATATAACGGTGGGAAGGCCTTGAAAAGCGAGAAAATATCCCAGGGATGTTTCACCCTCGGCATTGGTCGCTCCCGGGGGCAAGGCCAGTCTTCCGAATACGAACTTTGTCCCTTCTGTGGCGCTGTCGAGGATGGTGATGACGATATCGTTTATGAAGAGGAAAAATTTGCTGCCGATGGGCAGTACGAAAATGAAGAAGGCGAAGATCAATTGTAGGCTAA
>JASFEP010000154.1:0-9617 GCA_050124775.1 Candidatus Aminicenantota bacterium | reverse complement strand
CGAGTATTACATCCATCCCGCTTATCCTTTTGAGATGTCGGCCCGGGATATGGCGCGATTTGGTTACTTATTCCTCCGCAACGGAAGGTGGAATAACCAGAAGATCATTCCTGAAGAATGGATTGCGGAGAGTACTTATCCCTATTCTATAGCAAACAGCGCATTCGGATATGGGTACATGTGGTGGATAATCATCGATGATTATTTTCGAGACCTGGATATCTACGCAGCGAGTGGATACAGAGGGCATAGGATCGTAGTGGTTCCGGGAGCGGATCTTGTATTTATTCATCGTGTGAACACCTTTAATGAATGGGATGAGGTGAGGTCCATCCAGATCTTGATTATGCTCGATCTTATCCTCAAGGCGAAGGTTGCCGAAGCGAAGAAGGATCCGGTTCTGGTTCCGTTGGACGATGTTCCGGTTAGAGACGATCAAAACAGAGCTTCTGTGTTCAAGCGTTAGTGAAGATGCCTGAGAAGATAAAAAAGAAAGCACAAGAATAATGAATGGGAGTGTTGTATGAGACACGGGAAAAAACTTATATGGATCGTGTGTATGATTCTGCTCGTTTCGAATCTCGGGAGAGGACAAAAGGTTTCGGTCTCTTTCAAGGGGGGCCTCTTTGTTCCTGTAACTTCGGATTTTTCTGGCCCTTTGGTGGATGCGTTTAACCTGAAGCTGAAAAATAAAGCGGATCTTTTCGGAAAAGTGGGTTTTCTCAGCGTCGAATCGCAGGAGATGACCGATATCGGAAATTACAGGACCATGGGGGCAGAGTTCGAGCTGGCTGTTCATGAGAAAATATCGGTTGCTATTGGAATGGAATATGGAAAGGGATCGACCACATCTTCTTTTGAAGCTAGAACTATTGGCAGCGATGGCTATGTGTATTCTCGAGATTATAAATTGGAAATTTCCATACTTCCTGTTTATGCGACAGCCCGTTACTATTTTTTCAGGGAAGATTTTGATGTATACGCCGGGGCTGGTATGGGTTATTGTTCGGAAACGATCCGTGGATCTTCCCGGTTCGAAGAGTTAACGGAAAGTGGGGAAGACTTGTACTGGAAGGCGAAAGGGAGCACATTCATCCCACATCTAAATGTGGGCGCTCTGTATAAATTTACGAGGTGGTTGAGTTTGGCCCTAGACTTAAGGTATGCACACGGCAAGATCTCAGAGTTTATAGTGAAGGAGAGTGATGATAGTGAACTTGTCGGTCAGTCCTTACTTCTGCCGATCGGTGAGAGTGCCTCGGGAAAATTCGAGCAGAGTTTCCGCGGAATGAGTGCACTCATTATGTTACGGTTTTCGTTCTAATCCGTTGGCGGGAATCCTATCCGCAGAGGGAATGGCTAAAGGCAGGGAAACTTTTCATTTCGAGCAGGATTTGGCAGGCCGCCTTGCCTCCTTCGGTTTGGTACCTGAAAAAGGGGATGGTTGGAACTGAATATCAAGACAATTTCAAATTCAAGGGAAAAAGTGCCTCTAAGCACAACTCAGTTTGTCTTGCTTCTTGTTTCTATCAAAGTATCGAAATTATAGCGTGGACGATAATTGAGGATTTCTTTTGCCTTCTCTATAGAGTAGACTCTGTCTATACTCTTAGGAAGCTCCCATCCTTTTTTTGCGAATATGCTGCCTATGTCAGGAAAATGACGCAGTAAAACGCTTGGCGCATCATGGAAGAGATCATAAGTCTCATTTCTGAAAAACGGAGAAAGGGCAGAAATATTAAATGTGCCATAACCTTCTGTTTCAGAACTCATAGCCAAAATATGGGCATGAGCTGCATCCCGTACATCCACGCCTCGATACAACCTGTAAATCGTTATTAAATATTCAGGCTCTGGGAAAAACCTTGAAACTCGAAGACTGATACACGGCAAGCCGTATTTTTGGGAAAACATCTTACATAGGCCCTCTGCAGCAATCTTTGTGACATCATAGATATCCCGGGGTTTTGGCAGCAAATCCTCTGTTACCCAGACAGCCCTTTCCGAGGAAACCATGGCATGTCCGTAGAGCGACGTTGTGCTGGAATACACAAATCGTCGGACTCCGTTTTCTATCGACGCCTCTAGAAGATTGAGAGTGCCAATAATATTTGTATCGATGAATTCCTTTCTTGAATGAGTTTTTAGGTGGGGCGCATGCAGAGAACCCGTGTGGATTAAATATTCGACATTCTCAGTCATGGAAAAGATAAAGTCGCGATCAGTAATATTCCCGACGTGCGTCGTAAATTTTCCGGGAATAAGATCAACTCCAAGAACTTTATATCTTTCAGAAAGTATTGAAGAAATTGCAGCCCCTAATTGACCTGATGAACCGGTAACTAGAATCTTCATAATAATTCTATTCTAAGAGGGGACAGTGACTGTATATTCCCCTTCATCACTGGGCTCCAGATCGATCTTTAGTTTCATCATTTTCTCCCTCCTCATTATATAGGAGGACGCTATGATTTGAAATCTATTCTCATCAGTTATTTTTTCTCTGCGGGATTTAAAACAAATTGGAGTAACCCCTCAATAACAAAGGGAGGGAAATTTATTAATTCTTATGTTACCCTGATTATAATTATAATATTTTCTTATTTATTATCTATCAATAAGTTGACAAATATAATATTTTCATATATATTATATTCAGAGTAAAAAAATGGATATTCAGAAGGAATTAGCAAATCGTCTAAAAAATGAGAGAGACTCATTAGACTTTACTTTGAAAGAAGTCTCAGATAGATTGGGATTCAATAATTATCAAACCCTAAGCAGTATTGAAGCAGGGGAGAGGGAAGTCAAGGCTTGGGAACTTGCCAAATTGGCTTCAATCTATGGCCGAGATATCGATTATTTTCTGAATTTTGAATCCCCGCAAAAAGATATCAAGATCCTCTGGAGAAGTCCGGAGATAAGTCCACAAAAAAAAATCATAGAAAGGCAATTCATTTCAGTATGCACTCGCTATCAAAACCTTCTAAAAATACTCAGCGAGCCCAAGACAATAAATTCAGCATTACAACTCACAATCGATAAGAATAAATTGCTGTCTCAGAACGCCTTCAAATATGTTGAAAACTTAGCCACAAGTTATATTCGCATTTTGAAATTGGGAAGCCGTCCATCTTGTTCTTTAGCAAAAATCCTTGAAGAGGAGATGGATATCAAGATTATCTTCATTCCTATGGACTTCGGAATTTCGGGAGGATCCACAAAAAATATCCATTTCGGCTTGGCCATTCTTATCAATGCAAACGACGCGCCATGGAGGCGCAATTTCGATCTCGCACACGAACTATTTCACCTTTTGACTTGGGAACACTTCGATCCTGAAGAAGTTTACCAAAATGAAATTACGGGCAAAAACCGGATCGAACAATTGGCAGAAGTTTTTGCCTCCTCTTTGCTACTTCCAGAGGATGAAGTACGTAACGAATTTGAGAAGAGAGCTGAATATAAATCAATTTCTTACCTAAACCTAGTTGATATCGCCCGAGATTTTGATGTCTCAATCGAAGCGTTGCTCTGGCGTTTGGTCAATCTTGATCTTCTTAAAAAGGAAAAGATTCAAGAAGAACTCGAGTCAGGGATGATCAAAGATATTGATAAAAAACATCGAAAAGCTGACTGGGCAGAGGCAGAAAAACCTCATCTGTCCCCTAAATATGTCTCTTTAGCCATCAAAGCATTCCACATGGGAAAAATATCCAAGGGAAAATTAGCTGAATATGTTGGTGAGAAATACAGCGCAATCCCATCGTTCTTAAGAAGGTACGGGTACGACGAAAACGAGGACTATTCAGTTGCCTATCGTACTTCTTGATGCTGATATCATAATTGACCTTCATAAATTTGGGATTTGGGAACATATCGTCAAGCGAAATGAGATTCTTATTCCCTCTACTGTTCTAAGGCGAGAGGTCTATTATTATGAGGATGACTAAGGTAGCATTTTACGGATACAGCGGTTCGGATTGAAGGAAGATTAGTGTTTTCATAACAGTAAAAGTTACTGTATTATTTACCTAATCAAATTATCCCTGGCGAGAAAATCTCGCCAGCTACCTCTGGGTTACGATCTAGAGGTTTTTTGTTGAAGGTAAAGAATACAAGTTCTGTATTTTTTATCTTCGATCAACAATACACCTCTGGCCAATGGGTTTTTAGAGCATAGAGCTATAATACCATGACTTTTAATCCCTTTAATAATTTTTTATTATTTTTTCAAAATCTTTCTTCACAATTGCACAAAAAATAGGCAAAAGAGATATCCACAGCCTGTGAAAATCCGTAAACTGTTTATTTACAGCACCATAGATATTAGATAAAAATTGTGTCGCATAAGGTATATTATGTCAACTCATTTTTTCAAAAAATATATCACTCTTTAGATTTCAAGTTTCTTATGATTTCCTCGAGAATTTGGATGATATCATCTTTGGATACGTTCTGATTTTTGAATTCCAGCCTCATTCTGTAATCAGCGCCTTTTGGCTTATAATTATAAACGAATAATCGTGCCTTTTTAGCTTTTCCCATCATTCTTTTTGAGAGTTCTCTTGTATCTTCACGTTTTAAATCTCTCTCCTGTATAATACGAATCAATTCTTCCATGTGTTCTTTATCTTTAAGTTTGGAAATTTCAATCAAAGTCGTTCGGCTCGTTATTCCGTTTTCTTGACATAGCTTCCTTATATCTTTAGGGATTTTATTCAAATTGATGATTTCTGTAATTGTTGACCGTGCCTTTCCGATTTTTTGTGAGATATCATGATGACTATACCCGTACATTTCGGCCAAGGCATGCAAACCATCAGCCTCCTCGAACGGGTCGAGATCCTTTCTCTGCAAATTTTCGATAAGAGCGATCTCCATGGCCTCATTATCCTCGACATGTTTTTCGATACACGGCATTTCTTTCATACCGATCCGTTTTGATGCGATATATCTCCGTTCACCTGCGATAATCTCATACCTTCCGTGTTTCGGACGCACAATGATCGGCTCCAAAATTCCTTTTTGCTTGATCGAGGCCATCAGATCTTTAATATCACCAAGCTCACTTCGAGCCTGCTGAGGATTGGGATCTATTTTATCTATGGGAATCATTCGTATGCGAGGTCCTTCGACCCGTTCCGTTATCAGATCCACAAAATGGCCATCATGGCGCATCTTAACATTACCAGGTAAACCTGTCTTTTTACTTTTCTGCACGCTTCAACAACTCCTTTACGACATGTTTATACTGGGCCGCACCCACTGAATTTGGTGCAAATGTGAATATAGATTCTTTATAAGCAGGACTCTCTTCGAGTTTTACACTTTTTGAAATAATTTCACTAAAAACCTGTTTACCAAAAACCTTTTTTATTCGCGCAAGAACATCCTTTGATATGTTTGTCCTTTTATCATGCAAAGTGACTAAAACTCCGATGATTTTCAGGTTCGGATTGGCCACTTTTTGCACTTTTTCTATGGTTTCCAGAAGGTCATCGGTCCCCTCAAGGCAAAGATAAGAGGATTGTATAGGAATCAGAATAAAATCCGATGCGACAAGAGCATTCAGAGTGATCATCCCCAAAGTTGGAGGTGTATCAATAACGATCCAATCATATTTATTCTTCACATGGCTTAGAACATCCTTGAGTCTGTAGTGACTGTCGATCGCTCCCAATAACGCGGGCTCCAATTTTGCCATTGAAATTTTGGAAATGGCGACTTCCAGACCAGGGATTGTCGAATTTGCTATAATCTCTTCGATACGATTGCCCCCGTCAACCATGACATCATACAGAGATTTTTCATATTTTGTGGGGTCATTTACAACGGAAATTGTACTATTTGCCTGGGGGTCTGTATCCACTAACAGGGTACTTTTCCCCATAAACGCAAGGGCTGCGGATAAATTGATGGCGGTCGTGGTCTTCCCCACTCCGCCCTTTTGATTTGTAACAGCAATGATCAAACGAAGCCTCCAAGGTCAGCGCAGGTGTGTACAATATAGGAAATATAAAGAAATAGCAAGAAGAATTTAAAAATAGGCATGTCGGCATGCCGACATTCGTTATAACTCACAGATTATAAATAAATTACACATAATTTAATAGGCAAATACATCAAATTTATAGCTTCCGGTATAATCATCGCTTTTTGTATCATCTGTGCATCTAAAGATCTCTATCAGATAATACTCCTGAAAAGATATCCAGAGATTTATCTACAAATTCTCTATCGACTATTAAAGGTGGAGCAAAACGAATTACACTTTCCCCACATGAAAGCAACAGGAGTCCTTTTTTAAATGCATCATTAACGATTTCTTTGACTGCGAGGCCGGCTGGCTGTCGTGTTTTTCTGTCAGCGATGAATTCAACACCGATCATCAGGCCAATCCCACGAACATCACCAATGACTGGATGTGTCTTTTGAAGATTTTTCAACTCGGAAAGAAGATACATCCCAATTTTAGAGGCGTTATCCATCAGACCCTCTTCGAGCAAGTCCAATGTCGCCAACGATGCCTCACAAGAAACAGGATTACCTCCGAATGTGCTTCCATGTGTTCCCGGCTCCCAATCCATAATCTTTTTCCTTGCAATGACGGCACCTAGGGGAAGCCCCGATGCAAGCCCTTTGGCAAGAAGAACAACATCCGGTTCGACACCAAAATGTTCCATGGCAATAAACTTGCCTGTCCGGCCCATTCCTGATTGGATTTCATCAGCGATAAGAAGGATCCCATGCCGTCTGGTGAATTCTCTCAATTTCTGATGGAACTCAGGAGGTGGCACAACATAGCCGCCCTCACCCAATATGGGTTCGACGAAAACGGCAGCAATCTCATCTGGGCTCAGAAGGTATTGACACAGAACCTTTTCAATCGCTTCTGCACAAAAGGCCCCACACGATGGATATTTGAGATTGTATTCACAACGGTAGCAATAGCCATATGGGATATGATAAACGTTGGGCATCAGAGGGCCGAAATATCTCCTCTGCCTATATTTGCTTGCGGTCAAGCTCAAGGCCCCGGTCGTTCGCCCATGAAAGGCCCCATGAAAGGCGATGATATTGGACCGGCGTGTATGATAGCGCGCAAGCTTTATCGCTGTTTCTACAGCCTCCGTTCCTGAATTGTTCAAAAAGACGCTTTTTTTCCCTCTTATCGGAGTGATTTCCGCAAGCCTTTCAGCAAGATGGGTAAAAGACGGATAGTAAAAATCCGTCGCACATATGTGAAAAAATTTTTCACTCTGATCTTTGACGGCGTTGACGACTTTGGGATGGCTATAGCCAGTGATATTCACTGCGATCCCAGCCATCATATCCAAAAACCGGTTGCCGTCCACGTCCACCAAAACAGCCCCCTCCCCTCTTTCGACAACTAAAGGATATTCTTTGATGTAGGAGCTTGAGGCATATTTTTTATCTTTGGCGAGGATTCTCTTTGATTTTTTCCCTGGGAGTTCAGTCATTATTAAAGGTTCTTTTTGTGACATGGTTTTCTTCCTTTCAGCCTTTTTAGAGCAGAAGCGACATCCCCTGCCCTCCCCTTCCCCCTAGAGCGGAAATCTCGAATTATTGGTTTTCCTTTATAAGGACTTAGATCAAGGTCACACTTATATTTGTGCCTGCCCCACCAGATCGGGTGGCTTCGCGTTATGGCTCCACTCCTAATACATCGCATCTCTACGTCCCCATTCACTTCCCGTTCAACAGCAAGATCCTGTACAGCAAAAACCTCGATAATTTCGATTAGATCCTTACTAAAAATACATAAGTTATTTAATATCAATAACTTAAGAGCACTCAGGGCCGGTCCTTCTCTCATGATTATGATATCTGGTTTGACCTCAAAGTGATGCAGGAAAACCAGCGCCATCACGACCGATTCCCGTCATAATTGCATCCACAAATCAAACGAATTCTAGTTTATTCGCACGGGAGGTTTCTGGTCAGGGGGAATCCCGCTTTTGTAGGTATAATCTTTGATCCTATCTTTAAATTCCTTCTTGACTTCTGCCAAAGTTTCAGGATCGAGAAGAAGTTCGAGCCCGGTCGTTGCCATCACCTTTGCAGCCAAAATCATTCCCTTATACCCGATCGGATGTTTACTGGATGCGACTACGGCCCAACTATGCCAGGGAATTCCATATGGAGCACATGCCGTGGAAAGATGAAGAGTGGGTGCTATCCAGCTTACCTCGGCGACATCCGTCGATCCTCCAACAGGATCTTTGGGCGGATCCATTAATTCTTCTATTTCAGCATGCATTCCTTTCCACTCAACGCCTGTTTCTTTTTGAATCCTCCTGGCATATTCGTCCTCATCATCCGTATAGGTCGGCGAACCGATCATTTCCAAATTTTTCTGCATAACCTGCGATCCTCTTATGTTGACGAGCATCTCATGGTAACTACCCAAAGAATGTATTTTGGATGTGGTTCCTGTAGCAATCGCTGCGCCTTCTATAATTTTCTCTATTTTGTGTACAACCTCTTTCACTCCTGCTCTATCGGAATCGCGCACCCAAAGCCAGACTTTTGCATATTCGGGAACCACATTGGGGACTTTTCCTCCTTCAGTGATTACATAATGTATGCGGACAGATGGTTTGACATGTTCCCGGAGGAGGTTGATACCGAATGTCATCATCTCCACTGCATCCAGAGCGCTGCTTCCCATCCAAGGATCAAAGGCCGCGTGTGATGTTTTTCCAAAAAATTCAATCTCTAAATCATCTATGGCTTGACTTCCATCCACATCCACGGAAGTCTCGTAATCCGGATGCCATGCCAAACACACATCCAGGTCGTCAAAAAGACCATCCCTGGCCATATAGAGCTTACCCCCAATATCTTCTTCTGCAGGACATCCATAAAGTCTTAATGTGCCCTTCAAACTATGCTTTTCCATAACCTCTTTAAGACCGAGAGCAGCTCCGAGGCTCCCTGCACCAAAAAGATTATGGCCACAACCGTGTCCGGCCCCTTCTTTCACCAGCACTTGCTTGAACGGTTTGTCGTCTTGTGAAAGTCCCGGTAGCGCATCATACTCGGCTAATATCCCTAAGACCGGACTCCCCGAACCGTAAGTGGCGACAAAAGCGGTCTGCAGGCCTGCGACATCTTTCTCGACGATAAAACCCTCTCTCTCCAGAATCTCCTCAAGGAGCTCTGAGGATTCATATTCCAGTAAGGCGATTTCTGCGTATTTCCAGATTTTATCGCTCACTGCGATGAGCACTTCGTTTTTCTGGTCTATAAACTCTATGACTTCCTTCTTTAACTGGGCTTCTGAAGGTTGTTGTAATGCCAATGAGAATGGTGCAAGGGCAATCAAACATAACACAGATAAAGACACGCGCTTCATTTTTCCACCTCTTTCATCTTATTCTTCTCTCTCCTTTTGAGCGCCCGGGGCTGAGTCTGTTAACTCCCCCTATTCAATGGGGATAGGAAACGAATCAGGGCGCGTAAAATCAATCCGTATCACTCTCTAAAACCAACTCCAATTAGTGTTTTTCATTAAACATAATATTGAACAAAATTGCACTTTATGTTTATTTATTGAATAGACAATTCAGAATTGTAACACAAAACCACAT
>JASFEP010000153.1:0-9618 GCA_050124775.1 Candidatus Aminicenantota bacterium | reverse complement strand
TATTGCTGGATGAAATTATTTTCTAGGAATCTGGCTTCTCTCTCAGAATCGGTGAAGATGTAGTCGATATCCGTCGTTTCTGCAAGAATATTGTGCACCTTAGGGTCTGTGGTGGACCCGAAATAGGACCTCACTCTGACTTTCAAGGAACGGGCTTTGCCGATGTAAATAACATCATTATCGCTGTTCCTGAAGAAATAGATCCCGGGCTTTTCAGGTAGGTCTTCACAAATCGCCCTGAGGTCTCGAATCTTATCTTTGGCCATCACGTTCTAATTCTTACTTTTCAATCTATAACTGTCCGTTCTTTTGTTGTTCAATGAATTATCCATGAGTTCCAGCTCTCTCTTTTTCAACTTCTTGAGTTCATCTCTAAATTCCGCAGCTTTTTCGAATTCGAGGTTTTTGGCAGCTTCCTTCATGGATTTTTCCAGATGCACCATCCGTTTTTTTCTTTTTTCTGGGGAGAGATAGATGTCTTTCTCCTCAGAGATCTGTGAGTAATCCAGGTAATCTCTTTCATAAACACTCGTTAAGACTTCATCGATGTTTTTTTGGATGGACTGCGGAGTAATGTTGTTTGTTCGGTTATACTCGTTTTGGATGCGGCGGCGCCTGTTGGTCTCGTCGATGGCTTCCTGCATGGTTCTCGTCACGGCCTCTGCATAGAGCAAAACCTTGCCGGAGATATTCCTGGCAGCTCGGCCGAATGTTTGGATAAGGGATGTGGTCGATCGGAGAAATCCCTCCTTGTCCGCATCCAATATGGCAACCAGGGAGACCTCAGGCAGGTCGAGGCCCTCCCTCAGAAGGTTGATCCCCACTAAAACATCGAATGTGCCTTTGCGGAGATCTCTCAATATCCTGACCCTATCGAGAGTGTCGATCTCTGAGTGCAAATAGCGGACACGGATACCCAGTTCGTGGTAATAACGGGAAAGGTCTTCTGCCATCCGTTTGGTGAGGGTCGTCACCAGCACTCTCTCGTTTTTTTCGGCCCTGAGACGAATTTCCCCCATCAGGTCATCGATCTGCCCTTTGATCGGCCGCACCTCGACCTCGGGATCGATGAGACCTGTCGGCCGAATGATCTGTTCAACGACCTTTCCACCGGTCTTTTCAATTTCGTATGGACCGGGTGTGGCAGACACATAAATGACTTGCTGCACCCTTTCTTTGAATTCATCGAAATTGAGAGGCCTGTTATCTAGAGCGGAAGGTAGACGGAAGCCGTGCTCCACAAGCGTCTTTTTCCTGAATCGGTCGCCGTGGTACATTCCTCCGATCTGGGGAATGGTGGCGTGGGATTCATCGATGATCGTCAGAAACCCCTCTGGAAAATAGTTGAGAAGGGTATAGGGAGGTTCTCCCTGCTCTCTCAGGCTTAAATAGAGGGAGTAATTCTCGATGCCGGGACACCAACCGAACTCCCGCAGCATCTCCAAGTCATAGAGAGTTCTCTCTTCGATCCTGTTGGCTTCGATGATCTGGTCTCTTTCCTCAAAATATTCGATCCGTTCTTTTAGCTCTTTTTCAACGTTCTCGATCGTGTGATCGAGGATTTCTTTGGGCGTAGAGAAAAAGGTGCGCGGATAGACCAAAATCCTATCGAATGAATCCATTTCTTTTCCCAGAAGGGGATCGAGGGTGGAGAGATTTTTGATCGATCCATCCTCCAACTCGATCCGGTAGGCATAATCCTCATAAGCCGGATAGACATCGATGATGTCGCCTCTCACACGAAACGTTCCTCTTTTAAAATCCTTCTCCTCCCTGGCATACTGGACCTCAACGAGCCTGTTGAGAAGTTTTTTTCTGTTGATGGATTGACCCACATTTAAAGGAAAACTCATGGAATGATAGGTCTGCGGAGACCCGATTCCATAGATGCAGGATACAGATGCAACGATGATAACGTCTCTCCTCTGGGAAAGGGAGTTTGTGGCGCTGAGCCGGAGGCGGTCGATCTCATCGTTGATGGTCGCCTCCTTGGCTATATACATGTTGGAGGAAGGAATAAAGGCTTCCGGTTGGTAATAATCGTAATAGCTCACGAAATATCCCACCGCATTATTTGGGAAAAAGCGCCGGAATTCTTGATATAGCTGTGCTGCCAAAGTTTTATTGTGGGAGATTACCAGGACCGGTCGATTGGCCTTTTCGATGATGTTGGCCATGGTGAAGGTTTTTCCGGAGCCTGTGACGCCCATCAAGACCTGGTGCTGTTGTCCATCGAGAATACCTCTGTAAAGCTGTTCTATAGCGCTCGATTGGTCCCCCTTGGGTTTGTACTCCGAATGCAGCTCGAATTCTCGCATCTGTGGCAGACTCGATTAGAAAAAGGGGACAGGCTACTTTTTTAATTGCCTCTGAAAAAGTAGCCTGTCCCCTTTTGGTTACTGGATGTATGATACCATCTTCATACTACCCTTAAATTGGGCGCCCTCAACGATGGAAATGCGGGCGGCCGAGATGTCTCCAACCATTTGTGCTTCTTTTTCGATATAGACTTTTCCCGAGGCGTGAATATTCCCCTTGACCCGTCCTCTTATGGTGATATTCCTGGCGTGGATCTCTGCGTCGACATCGGCATGGTTTTCGACGGAAAGGTCATTGTTTTTTATGTCGATTTTGCCCTTGAATTTTCCCATAATGACAAAGTCCTCGTTTCCCGTTAGCTCGGCTTTGATGTCGATGGTTTTTCCGATAAAGGCTGTGTTTTTCGGAAGAGGTTTGTCTGAATAAGTATGGGAGTCTTTGTTTTTATTTTCAGCGGTTAGCATTTTATCCTTCATCTCTCGTTTGAATCCTTGGTGATTATAAATCCCGCTCCAATTTAAGTCAACAAATTGAGGGCTGCTCTATGATTCCTGAAATGGAATGATTAGTGGGATGCAGGGAGAAGAAAAAAGGGGATTGTAAACTTTTTCGATGGTAGGACTGCTTTCCAAGGATTTGCACCATTTTAGAGGTCAGCTCTGCGATCTAACCCAAATATCCCTTGAAATTTGCAGATTCTTGATGGGTGAATGATCCGGGACTTTCGGAGAGCCGCGATGATATTTATTGAAATTTCAAAATTATTTAAATAAAATTGTAGACCATTTTCTTGTTATCTTTCGGCAGCCTTTGCGATCTTATTCCAAGGAGGAGGCATGGAACCGGGAAATATTCCTGTTTTGACTGTTATCGAAGATACGATACCCAGGGCCTATGAAAAGGCCATCAAAGAGGTATGGGAAAAAGGGATAGGTATCCGAACAGAGTACGACCGGCCCGAGGATCCTCCGAGTAAGGATGCGACGGTCATGATCGCTATCCAGGAACCCTTCGGCCAGCCCCGTTTTCACAGATCTTTCGCCGACGGCCTTGGCGGCTTGGCCGAGTATGTTCAGGAAGTCGTTCATGGTGCCCATGATTATTGGGTGAAGCCTGTCGAGGAGATCATAAAGGCCGTCGAAAGCCAGGATACACGGTGGACGTACACATACCATGGGCGTCTGTTCGAGTACATGATCGAAGGCGAGATCGTGAACCAGATCGATTACATCATCGACAAACTCTCTCAGACGGGACACTCGAGGAGGGCACAGGCCATCACATGGAATCCAAAACTCGATCCTCCCACAGAAGATCCTCCCTGTCTGCAACGTGTTTGGGGACGACTCTGCGAGGATGACAACGGGGATTTTATCTTCAATATGAACACCCACTGGCGCAGCCGTGATCTTTTCAAAGCTTGGTTCGAGAATGTAATCGCCATTACGACCCTCATGCGAAAGATCGCTGAGAACATTGCAGAGAAATCTGGAAAAAAGGTCCGGTTGGGCAGATACGTCGACATCAGCGATTCACTCCACATCTACGGCTCTTATTTCAGGGAGATCGAGGGAGACCCGGAGAAAGGCATACAGAGCTTCTTCGAGATGCTGGAAAGCCGGTCATTCGAAGAACGAACCTGGAACTCTGATTTTGTGAAACCCTATTTTATCGATGATGGAATAGGGAAGGGGCTGAGGAAGATGCTCGAGAGGGAAAAGGACATGCCCGAAAATGTCCGTAAAAATATCGAAGACGAGCTTAAAAAGCTGAAAGACGATGATTATGTCGTTTGAGCCCTGAAGGATTTCGAGATGAGAGTGGGAAAGACTCAATTCATGACACAGACAATGTACCTATGGAGGATGCGATGACAATATTTGAAAAAATAGCCGATGAAGTCCAAAGGGGGGATTCAGAGTCCGTCGAGGCCTCGGTGAATGATGCCATTTCCAAGGACATCCCCGCAGATAAAATTATGGATGACGGACTCGTCGAGGGCATGAACATCATCGGTGAAAAGTTCAAGAACAACGAATGCTTTATTCCCGAGGTTTTGGTTTCGGCAAAGGCCATGACTGTCGGACTGGGTATTTTGAAGCCTTTATTGGCCGAAAAAAACGTGAAGCCCATAGGAAAAGCTGTCATCGGAACAATCCAAGGAGACCTGCACGACATCGGCAAGAATATCGTAGGTATGCTGCTCCAGGGAGCCGGTTTCGAAATCATCGACCTCGGAGCTGATGTGAAAGTGGACCGGTTTGTGGAATCCGCCAAAAGCGAAAACGCGGATATCGTCGGGATGTCTGCGCTTCTGACGACGACGATGGTCAACATGAAGACCGTCATCGATGGATTATCAAAAGCCGGTATTCGAGATCGAGTGAAAGTCATCATCGGTGGGGCACCCGTGACCCAAGCTTATGCCGACCAAATAGGTGCGGATGGATATGCGACAGATGCGGCCACAGGCGTTGATGTCGCAAAAAAGTTATTAAATACTCAGGCAGAATAAGGTTTTTTTCTCGAGGAATATTTTCCGGATATTCAAAAAAATTATTCTTCGAAAAAAAATGCTTGACAAATAATAATATTTCCTATTTAATAATTTTATGAAATTAGAAGAATCTTTGGATTGTTTCGATGTTTTCATCAAAAGGTGTAAGGAACATGGCCTTAAGATTACACCGCAGCGGTGTGCCATCTACAAAGCGATCTCTGGGGCAGACAACCATCCCTCAGCTGAAGAAGTTTTTAAGTCCATCCATACAGACTATCCGAATATATCTTACGACACAGTGAATAGAACGCTGCTCACCTTTGCGGATGTCGGTCTTGTCGATATCGTCAAGGGGCAGAGCGGGCCCCGTCGTTTTGATCCCAACACAAACAGCCATCATCACATTTATTGTGTCAATTGTGGAGAGATCATCGATTTTACCAACAAAGATTATGACGATCTCAAGATCCCGAAGGACATTCTCCAGGATTATGATATAGTCAGCAAACGCGTCGTTTTAAAAGGGGTTTGCAAAAAATGTAAAAAAAGCAAGTCTTGACTTGTTTTTGAACAAATAAACAATTCAAAAAAAGGAGTCGAACAATGAGTAAAACAGAAGACAACATCAAAGCAGCTTTTGCGGGCGAGTCCCAAGCCAGAAACAAGTACACTTATTTTGCAGAAGTTGCACGGCAGGAGGGTTATCATTACATCGCCAGGATCTTCGAGGAAACAGCCGCGAATGAGATGGAGCATGCCCGTGACCATTTTAATCTCCTAAAGGGTATCGGCACGACAGCGGAGAATCTGGAAGCTGCCATCGGAGGCGAGGATTATGAGACTGTCGAGATGTATCCGACCTTCGCCAAAGAGGCAGAAGAGGAAGGTAACCAGGAAGCTGCAATCTTATTCAAGATGATCGGTAAAATCGAGGAAAAACACAGAGAACGCTACAAAAGGTTGTTGGAGATGGTCAAGAACGGTACGGTCTTCAAAAGAGAGCAGCCCATCAAGTGGAAGTGTAGCGTTTGCGGTTACACAGTCGAAGGCACCGAGCCTCCGCCAAAATGCCCGTCCTGTAAGAATCCCAAAGAGTTTTACGAGCCGGCTAACATGGATTTCTAATCTGAGGAAAAAAATATGGCTATCTATAAGTGCTCCGTCTGCGATACTGAATACGACGAAGAGAAAGAGGGGAAAAAGTGGCACGAGCTCACGGATGAATGGGCATGCCATGTCTGTGAATCCGGTAAATCCGTTTGGACTATTGTCGACGCAGCACCAGGCCCGGATGTATCTGATGGAAAACCCAAGGATACATCCGGGTCGCTCGATGATTTGAAAAGGCTGTCCGATGAGCTCGAGATCCACATGGCAGACATCCACGAAATGGCAGAAACAGGCCACCCGATTATCGAACCCATGCGGACACGGAAGCCCGCTCCGTCTTGGGACGATATCTTGATCAAAGGCGCACAACTTGCCAAAGTCCCCTTCAACAAAGATGTCCCGGTCAACACTAAAAGCATAATCGGTCCTAGGGCAAAAACACCGATGGTCATCGAAACACCGGTGTATGTCACCCATATGTCGTTTGGCGCTCTATCCAGAGAGGCGAAGATTGCACTCGCCAGAGGAAGCGCAGCCGCAAAAACCGCCATGTGCTCGGGAGAAGGAGGGATTCTTCCCGAATCTCTGGAGAATTCTTACAAGTACATATTCGAGTATGTCCCCAATAAGTACAGTGCTACAGAGGAAAATTTCAAAAAAGTGGACGCCGTAGAGATCAAGATCGGACAATCGGCAAAACCCGGAATGGGGGGCCACTTGCCGGGGAAAAAGGTTACAAGAGAAGTGGCGGAGATCCGCGGATTCAAAGAGGGGGACGACATCATAAGCCCTTCTCATTTCGATGATATAACGAACAAGGACCAACTCAAAGAGAAAGTGAACTGGCTGAGGGAAGTTTCCGGTGGCAAACCTATCGGCATCAAATTCGCGGCAGGACACATCGAAGCGGACCTGGAAGTGGCCTTGTATGCGGAACCAGATTTTATCACTATAGATGGTAGAGCGGGCGCCACGGGTGCATCCCCAAAATTAGTGAAGATGGCCACATCTGTTCCCACGATGTATGCACTCTACAGAGCGAGAAAGTACCTCCAGGGGAAAAACATCGATGACATCTCTCTCTTGATCACCGGCGGGTTCAGAGTCGCCTCTGACTTTGTCAAAGGCCTTGCCATGGGGGCGGATGCCATCGCCATCGGCACGGCAGCCTTGATGGCCATCGGCTGTCAGCAGTACCGAATTTGCCACACTGGGAAATGTCCTATGGGGATAACGACACAGGATCCGGAGCTTCGAGCCCGATTGAATATCGAAGAATCGTCCAAAGGACTCGAAAATTTCCTGATTGCTACGACTGAAGAGATCGAAGATTTTGCTCGCTTGACCGGGAATAACGACATCCATAAGCTTTCGGTCAGCGATTTGTGCACGACAAACTCCGAAATTTCGAACTTCACTGATATCGAACACGTCTGAGCTAGAGCTTCGCATTCCAATAAACGTAATAGGATCACGAACCCGACCCTGATGCAATCTTTTTGCTTAATCACATAACGAGCGTTTTGTTTTTTGCCTTTTTCTCCGTTTGACTTCTCCAGGACGATGCCTTAAAGTTTGGAGGCTGATCTTATGACCGAGGAGACAGGATGATGAGAACGATCCGCATGGAAGATATGAATTCCTCCGACATCAAAGAAGCGATCGATAACGGTTTTACAACAGCCGTATTTGCAATCGGATCCACCGAGCAACACGGCCGTCATCTGCCTACCAAGACCGATGCAATGATCGGAGACGCTCTGGCTTTTCGCGTAGCCCAAGAGTTGGGAAATGCCTTACAGGCTCCCACCATAAGGCCGGGCTGCTCTGAGCATCATATGGCATTTGCCGGGACGATATCTCTCCGACAGTCAACGCTCAAATCGATTATTGATGATTATGTCAGCAGCCTCGAGAAAGGCGGTTTTCAAACGATTATCCTACTCCCCAGCCATGGCGGAAACTTCACAACGGTCGAGAAAGCCATCGACGAGCTCAAACCAAAGCACCCCGGCCTTCAAATTATCGGCTACACGGACCTGCACGGTTTTATGACAGCGCTCAACACATATTCGAAAGAACACGACGTCACACCAGAAGAATCCGGTGCTCACGCAGGGGAGAGCGAGACCTCTATCATCTTGGCCCTCGCAGAAAACCTGGTCGAAAAAGAGCGCTTCGCTCCTGGCTATCTAGGTCCTTTGGGCGATAAGGAAATAAAGATCATCCTTGAACAAGGGATGCCGAGCTTGACCGAAAACGGAGTTTTAGGAGATCCGACAAAGGCATCGGCAAAAAAAGGGATGGTCTACTTAGAAAAAACTGTCAATTTCCTCGTCGAAGAAATAAAAAAGCAACTCGAGCCTTGAGTTTTCCGCTGTGGATATCGAAACCCTCGTCCGAGAAGTTCTCACATACAATCCCAGGAGCGATCCTGAGTATTTGAGAACCGTCTATCGTTTCATGCTGGAAGCGATTGAAGGACAGCAAGAAGACTCTGGATTATCCAGCGATCGACATGCTTTGGCCACGGCAACGTATCTGGCCGATCTCCGCATGAACCTATCAGCCATCTCCGCCGCTTTGCTCCATGATATGCCGCAGAAAACCTCAATTTCTATCGAAATCATTCGTAACCGCTTTGGTCATGAAACGGCAAAGCTAGTCGAAGGTTGTACGCTTTTAAGCCGCATAACCTGGGAAAAACTCAAAGATGAAAACACAGAGAATCTCCAAAAGATGTTTTTGGCCATTGCTGATGATGCCCGCGTTGTCATAATCAAACTGGCCGAACAACTGGATCTTTTGAGGAGTGTTGAATCTTTCCCGGAGTCGACACAGAAAAAAGCTGCACAAGAGGCGCTGTACATTTTCGCTCCGCTGGCCAACAAGCTGGGAATGTGGTCTTTGAAAGGGGATTTGGAGAACGCCGCCCTTCAGTATATTGATAAAAAGAGATATGACGCAATCAACCTGCAACTTGCTGAACACACAGATGTGCGTAGGCGTCAGATAAGATCGATAGTCCGAACGATCAAGAAGAAACTCACGGAACAGAATATAGACGCAGAGATCCTCGGTCGTCCCAAACACATCTACAGCATCTACAAAAAGATGACAGATACGGATAGGGATTTTAAAGATATTTACGATATCCGTGGCGTTCGTATCATCGTGAACACTATCAAGGATTGTTATGCAACGCTGGATATCATCCATAGTTTGTGGGAAGCTGTTAGAGAAGAATTCGATGATTACATCGCTAATCCAAAATCGAATGGATATCGTTCCATCCATACGGCTGTGAGAGGCCCTCATAAAAAGCCTCTCGAGATTCAGATTCGTACGCATGAGATGCATCATGTTGCCGAATTCGGTGTGGCCAGTCACTGGAAATACAAGGAAAAGGCTGGCTTTGACACCAGCATCGAAGCAAAGATCTCGTACCTCAGAATCCTTCTCGAATGGCAGCAGGACTTAGCAGATTCCGAAGGTTATTTCGAATCCCTGGAGGCACCTCCATTTTCGAAGTATGTCTACGTCTATACTCCCAAAGGTGACATTTTCGACCTTCAGGCTGGGGCGACGCCTCTCGATTTGGCTTATCGCGTCCATACCGACCTGGGCCACCGGTGTCGTGGAGCCAAAGTCAATGGCAAATTGGTTTCTCTGGATTATAAGCTCAAAAA
>JASFEP010000152.1:0-9623 GCA_050124775.1 Candidatus Aminicenantota bacterium | reverse complement strand
CGGCTGGGGGGCCTCCCCAATCGCCTGGCCAGACTCCTTCTTCATATTTCTGGATATGAAGGTCCTTGAAGTAGGAAAGCAGGGCATTGGGGGGCAGCGCGTGGACATTGGAGGGGAAGGATTGGTTCTCTGTGGCAAGAACGTGCTCGAAGACGAGGATGCCGCCGGGGCGAAGTGAAGTAATCAGTCGGTCCACAAACGAAGGATCAGAGACAGGCGCCCAGGAAAGGATCATGACGATGAGATCCCATCGTTCTATCCCGAAGTCGTAATTCTGGTATGTCGATTTCGCAGTCTTGATGGTGGTGCCACCCTTTTTGGCATTTTCAGAAGCGACAGCGAGGCCAACACTGGAGATATCGATGGCCGTGACATCCCAACCTTCCTGGGCCAGCCACACCGCGTTGCGACCTTGCCCCGCCCCCACATCGAGGGCCGTTCCAGGGCCGAGGTTGGCTGTGGCTTCCATCATAAAGACACTCGGAGTGGACGTGAAGTTATCCTTTTTAGGATCACCGGTCAAAGGTTTGGAATAGATGAGGTCATAGCTGAACTCGATGCTCTTTTCGGGATGTTCTTTAAAGAGGCGGCGAATCGTCGAGATATGCCGCTCGATTTCATCCTCAGGAAGACCATCCTGAGTAAGTTTCTGTTCATAAATCTTAAGCGATACTTTCTCCGGATTCGTCCCTATCCAGGCCGTAAAGGCCGCCCAAATTTGTTGGTCATCCGTCTGGTCCAGCGCCAAAACCGCCGGAGTCAGCGCTAAAACCACAAAGAAAATCCCGATAATGGCGAGATTGCCAACAAGGATACGGAGAACAGAATTTTGAGTCCTAATGTTTCCTCCACCCTTTTAAACGAAACAGAGGAATTTCGGTTATAAAAATCCGTTTCAGAACACCCAAGCATAGCCCATCTTCACGAAGAATGTCCTGTCGGATTGAGTCAATCCAAAGTCATCGCCTCCAAAATAATTATCACTATAGCCTATGAAGAGGACAATCCGGGGATTTATCTTATAGGAAAACAATAACTGCGTGAACAAGCGCCTGAATTCTGAGTCGATTTCATAGGTGTAATTATCGGTATTATAATCATAGAACACATACTGAAGAATCGCGCGGAAAAAGGCTCGCACATTAAATTGATAGACGACTCCTAAACCACTTATATTCGCGGTATACAGACGGTCACTCTGAACGTTCATCCTCTCAAACGTATGGTTAAAGGACAGCCGGAGATGCTTGCCCAGATTATATGTCAGCCCGGGTTCAACCCTAAATCTCTTGCCCAATCGAGTGTTTGCATAGTCGATTTGATCTCCAAATACAGTAGCGGCATTCACTTGAAGGTTGGAGGTCGGCCAGAAACCTCCTTGCACGAGAAAATATGTCAAATCGAATTCTGCATCATTATAGGCCTCATGTGCTCTCCAACCCCTGAGATAAAGATAGGACTGCATCGTTCCGTTGTAAGAAAACCAAAGAGAGCCTTGCCTGAGTAATGGCTTTCCATTCCGTTCTTCATAGTAGTTTAGCTCGGTGCCGGCTCTGAATAACGACCACCACGAACCGGGCGCTGCATTCCAGGTGTAGAAGAAACCTCCCTCGACATTACGATATCCAACCCGGGGGAAATAACCAAGGTCGGCACGAAATTTTGAGCCGACATCTTCATAGTCACCCCACCAGCTCCAAGTCCTTGAATACCGATCGTACTCGAATGAGATAAGCCTATCATTAAAAGTGCCAGAAGGCTGATCGAACTCGCTGACAATATCATCGGGATACCTCGTACTCGAGCCGAGGACGAGCAGTTGGATCTGATTCGTAGGAGTGAATCGGAAATCCAGATCGAACCCGAACACTCGATTGAAATAATTTTGTCCTTCACGATCTGTCACCATAAATCCTGCGTTGTATCTGCTGCCGAAATCTCTGTTATAGCGGAAAACGGAGGATATGTTTTCTATATCCAAAGAGATCGATCGAGATCCTTGGCTTCCCGGGAAGATGAGATTTGTAACATCATCCCTGACGATGAATGAACCGATCGTATTTGCTCCCTCTTTGCCGGTCAGTTTAAATCCCCAAGATGGATCACGTACTGTACGCGTATAGACTATGCTCTCTAGAGTGTTGAAGAAATCGGCTCCTTCAGTGAAAAAAGGCCGTCTCTCCGGATAAAAAAGAGCAAAGGGCTGGTTGATGTCGAGCTGGAGGGCATCGGCCTCCACCTGAGAGAAGTCGGGATTGCCCGCAAAATTGAACGTCAGATTAGGCGTTATACCCCACCGAAACGTCGCACCCAATTCAGCATCTTGATCACGTTTTTCCATCCCTCCCTGGGGAAAATCCGATCTTTCATCCGTGCGGGCAGCCACAACGGTGGGGTTGATCTCGATATTGCGACCAGGGCTTGCTCCTTCGAAACCTTTTATCTTGACTGCCTGGCACAAATAACAGTTATTGCTCCGATCTCTCGGGAAAAGTCCGATGTGGTAGGCATGTTCTCTAGGATAACGGCGCACGGCATCGAATCCCCAGGTCTGGGACCCGTTTTTCCTCTGGAAACGCAGGGATGAAAACGGGATCGCAATCTCCACAGCATAACCCCAATCCGTGATCTTGCCGGCACAATCCCAGATCGTGTCCCAGCCGGGATCCTCTCCGCTCTGGGATTCGATCTGGTCGAATTGAACCCCCATGGGAGTGACGATAAAATCAAAGCTCCTTCGCTCGTCATTGAAGGTATCGAAGATCAAGGCGATCCAGTCGTCTCCGCCCAAGGTATCCCGATCCCTCAGATGGGCTCTGATCGCCGAAGGGTCTGGATCGTAGCAACGAAACGCCGCATAGAGATTTTTAAGATCGTACATGAGGAGAACTTCAGTATCTACAGGTGGCGCCACATTTTCTCCTGGTCTCACCTCGTACAATAGATTTAGTTTCAGCGCCCTTTCCCAGGCCTCTTCGTTCAGGTCTGCATCAATTCTGATCTCTTCACCCGTTCGGGGCACGAAATAAGGGTCTTCTGCCGTGCCTGATCCCTCGTTCCAGCAATTAGAATCTATCGCAGCTGAAGCAACCGCGCAGAAGATACAAAGCAACGCACTCAAACGACAAAATAATTTTGTATAGAATTTTTTAATTCAGCCCCCCTTCTCCGCTTTTCTATTTATAAAAGTACGGATATGGCTAAAAAACTCATAGGGACATTCGTGCCAAAAATGGCCGCACCCTTTAAGAACAACGAATTCGACCCGGGCATTCGCAAGGGCTTTTTTTGTAGCCTCAGCCATCGGCAGACCGAACGGGTCGTCTTCACCCCAAAGCATCAATACGCGATGATTCAGTTTAGCGACCTCTTTTGTGAAGTCCCAGTTCCCCAGCGCGGATAATGTCTTCTGGTAAACATCGATATTGTACGGGGTTTCCTTGAGCTCCCTTGGTATTTCAAATTCAGGATCTGAAAAATAGGCAGGCAGAATGGCCAAAAGGAGTTCACTGAGTTTGGAGGGCCGCGCCGATCCCATGATACCCTGATTCTGGAGTGCGCTGATCCGCTGCCCCAATCTGGACTGGCCCTCTTGCGCTGCTTTTCTGCTCGGGGGGCCACTTCCCATGAGGATGATCGATCGCACATTCTGAGGGTAAACAGTCGCGTAGCGCATGGTTACAATACCTCCCCAGGAATGTCCCAGGACGTGAATTTTTTCGACACCGACAGATCCACGCACAGCCTCGAGGTCGGCTACGTATCCGAGCAGAGAATACCCTCCTGATTCATCCGCCGGGGCAGTGGAGCGGCCCGTTCCTCGTTGATCATATGTGACGATCGCCCATTCATCACTGGCCAGTCGCTCCAAGCTGGCCATGTATCGACTGGACTGGCCAGGACCTCCGTTAACAGCGATCAACACGTTCCCGGACCTCATATTGCCTGCAATTCTGGCCTTTAATGTCACACCTTTCGCTGACACATCGAATTCCTTCACTGTAATCGCATCACCCTCTTGTCGATCAAAATCCGATGTCGTATTTCCAGGTATCAGACAGACCACGAGAGTTAAGAACCCGAGAATAGAAAAACTTTTTTTAATAAAGTCGCTTAAGAATTGCATGGAGGCGCCCTCCTTTATTCCCTGCCTAAAAGGCACACTCTATCTTTTGTTGGTATGCCTGCATGAAAATTTGTCCACTCCTCCTTAAAGGTGCAAAAAATATGCCAATGCGTTTACATAGGGATTTCTCGCACTCACCAAAAAATAGTGTCCACATCTGGACAATCCATGTCCTTGTTTGAACACTCTTATCAAGCTGTTCAAAATATGGCAGAATAAGGAGGGAGGGCAATTTGATATTTTCTAAACGGTACAGAACCGCCGGTTTGCTGTCTATTTTTTTGTTTTGGACCTTGACCATAGCGAATGCAGAGGGTGATGTCGAAGACCAACTTGTCAAAAAAAATAACATGAAAGAGATAAAACCGAAGATCGAGTGGCTGAGCAGCAGCCATGCCTACGGGAGCGCATGCGTAAGAATCACGCACGGGAAAGTCATCTATATCGATCCTTCACATCTCTCAAGTGAACACTCCCGCGTCAAAGCCGACCTAATTCTGGTTACTCACAGCCATGACGACCACTTATCCATTAAGGCCTTACAAGACCTCAGCAGAGAATCCACAACGATCGTGACTCCAAAAGATTGCTATAACGAATTAATCCAAGCCATCCCAGAATTCACGCTGAAGGCTCTGTCTCCCGGAGACAAAACCACCGTGGAAGATATATCTATCGAAGCAGTCGCGGCTTATAACATCGAATCATCAGCCCATCCTAAATCCAAAGACTGGCTGGGCTTTATTGTAACAATCGGAGGAGTGCGTATCTACCACTCGGGAGACACGAGCTACATTCCGGAGATGAAAGACCTGAACGACATCGACATTGCTATCGTTACAGTCAGAGATCGTTACATGATGAATGGAAAACAAGTGGTCGAGGCCATCGCCTCATTCATGCCGAAAATCGTAATTTCCGTTCACTGGCTTCCTCCCGAAGAATCGGACATCCGGTATATCCAGGAGCATGCGCCTTCCGGTATCGAAGTCCTGATACTCGATCCACTGAATTGAAGGGATCATGATCAAAAAAAACATCGCTATCACTCGGATTAAAATCCATCACGGACATGCCACGCGAGCAAAAAACGGCATTATCACCTTCGATGTCCTTCGATTTAAAAAATAAATCCTCAGATCACATGGAGGAGTGAAAAATGAGATGTAAAATTTACTTGAGTCTTTTGATGCTCTTATTATTTCTTGTTTATTTCAATCAAGCATCTTTAGAAAAAAAAGATCCTGAGATCTGGAAAAAAGCTCAAAAAATACATAATGAGGCCATCGTTTTCGATGCGCACGCCCATTCGTTGATTTCCGGTAAAGGGACAATAGATGATTTAGATTTGGGAAGAAAAACAGGACAAAGCCAGGTCGATTTTGTGACCATGAAAGAGGGCGGATTGGACGCACTGTTTCTTTCACTCCCGATTCCAAGCAATCGCGACACCGGAAATCCTTCCAAAAGAATCCTCGATAGTGTGGATAAAGTCAAAGAGCAAATCAAAAATTACCCAGATCTTAGCAAGCTGGCCCTAACAGCAGCAGATGTCAGACAAATTCATGACTCTGGCAAAAGAGCGGTTCTCTTGTCTATAGAATGTCGTTATCCACTCGAGGGACATGTCATCATGCTGGAACCGTACTACAAGCTGGGAATCAGAGTAATTAATGTGCAGCATTCTAAAATAGACCATCTCGCAAATTCAGATACCGACAACGCAGGAGAGAGTGGCCTCAGTGATTTCGGCAAAAAAGTCGTTCAAAAGATGAATCAACTGGGAATGTTGATCGATATCACCCACACGCCTGATAACCTGCAAATGGATATTATCGATACGTCCAAAGCACCCGTTATCGCTTCTCATTCTTGCGTCCGTGCACTCCACGACATCCCAAGGAATATTCCTGATCACATCCTGCGAGCCCTGAGTAAGAATGGTGGGGCTATTATGATTACGTTTTCATCGGGTCTGCTTTCTGCAGATTTTACCCGCAAGTGGAGAAAGGCCGACGCAGTCTTTGAGCTTGAAGAAAAAAAGCTTAAAGAAAAATTCAAAGATGACAAAACCGAGCTTGATAAACGTTTGTATGAGTTATGGAAGAGACTCGAACCAACACGTGTGGATATAGGAGTTCTGGTAGATCACATCGACCATGCCGTTAAGATTGCCGGAATAAACCATGTCGGCTTGGGCTCCGATTTCGTGGGACACCCAAACGCACAAGGTCTTGAATCCGCACAAGGCTTTCCTCTTATTACCTATCAGCTGCTAAAAAGAGGCTATAAAGAAGATGAGATAAAAAAAATATTGGGCGGAAATCTCTTGCGCGTCTTTGAAGATGTCGAGAAACAAGCAAAGAAAAATTAACGAGAATCTCTTGCTGAATCATCCAGTGAAATCGGAATAATCTCCCCATTTTTATACAAGAATCCGTCACCTTTTCTCAAAGGGAACCAGAACTTCGCTTTCGGATATTTTATCCGGGCCAAACGGATAAATCCCTCCGCATCCGCCTCCCTTCCCCCGAGGTGCATGGGCAACACCACCCGGGGCGCGAATTGTTTGATGGCGTATAACTCTGCATCGTATGTCGGACTTCCAAAAATCGAAAGGAAGACCAGGGCAAATTCATTAGAACGCTGACTCATATAATCGATATTGTCCTTGTAAACCGGATTCAAAGCGCCAGCCCAGCCGCCATGGTCTCCTGAAAAATAGATCGTCAGGCCGTCCACTTCGACAAGAAAAGCCGACTCCGGAATGTTATCGAAATCATGAAAAATATTTTTAACCCTCAACGGACCGATTGACATGGATGTCCGCTCCTTGCCGAATACATGATGGCCCTGTACATCCTTATCATTCCAACCGAAAATATAAGAGATGTTTGGAATGGCCTCTTTCCAGCTGAGTATGTTTCTATCAAAATGATCTCCATGGCCGTGTGAAATGAAAACATAGACGTTTTGGTCTTTGATCGAATGAGGATCTAGAAATCCATTTGGCAAGTAGTCAAAGATCATCAGTACGCTCGATGTTTTCACAGCCCATCCCGCATGGGAGAGATACCAGACCGCAGCATCCCCATGTTTCAGATGGATATCGAAAGGTCCCTCAGCCTCTCCCCTTGGGACATCGTCAAAAATCAGGTACGCAGTCGCTAGAGTGACGCTAACCAGCACGATCATGAGCAAAAATACAAATTTCTCGACGATCTTCATCCTTTCTCCCTTTACAAGTCATATACGTCCGAATTTTGTCATGTGTTTATTCCTTCGATATTTCCCATTTTCAGTGAAATTTATTTCCGCTCGATCATCAATGGAAAGATTTCTGTGTTTTTATATCAGAAAACACAACCTCTCCATATAGACAAAAGGCAGAATTTAGATAAAAATATGCTATGAGAGAAAGATAGCTTTTACCGACGTGCAATCGCTTATTGTATGAAAAATCTTAAAGTAACAAAATGAAAGAAAGGTGGATAAATGTACGTCCAAATGATATGAAGGGAAATTTATTCAATGTGGAGGTCTATAATGATCAAGAGAATCTTCTGGGCTTCAATAACACTGATCTTAGTTTCTGCTCACCCATTGGTAGGACAGGATGATAAAATCTCACTTTCCCTGGAAGAGTGCATAGTCGGCGCTATACAATACAATCTCAATATCGCCGTGGAAGTTATAAATCCTGAAATAGCCGATGTATCGATAATTCGGGCTAAGGAGAAATACATGCCTACTCTAGGCTTCTCCACTGTTAACCGGGAAACAAATACAGCCTCATATTCATGGATCGATGCGGCTGAAGAAGTTCGTTCGACATACAACGACTACACGGTCTCCTTGAATCAGAACATCCCGACGGGAGGCGCATTCAACATAACGCTGGATTCCTACAAAAACGAAACCAACAGAAGATTTCAGACCATCAATCCACGATTTGGAAGCACGCTTACTTTCAATTTTATACAGCCTCTGATAAAAAATTTCGGATTCAAGATGAACCGCAGAGAGATCATCATCGCCGAAAACAACAAAAACATATCCGAGAATCTGTATCAACAGACTCTCCTGGATGCGATTTATGATGTAGAGGAAGCCTATTGGATTCTCGCATACACCATAGAGGACCTAAAAACCAAAAGGCAATCGTTGCAGCTTGCCCGAGACCTCCTTGAAGAAAACAAGAGAAAAATCGAGGTGGGGACCATGCCTCCGATCGAGATCTATACGGCTGAATCCGAGGTCGCAACCAGGGAAGCGGACATTATCCAGGCAGACCGTTTGGCTAAAAACAGCCAGGACCGACTCAAAGCCATCCTCAATCTCCCGATTTTCGAAGAGGACAAATCTCTAGAAATTATTCCCATAGATAGACCGGTTTTTGAGAAAAGGGAGATCGATCTCGACACAGCACTGGCCACGGCTCTCGCGCACCGACCCGATATAAAAGCCACCGAGATTAATCTGGAAACCCGCGAGTTCGATGTCAGTTACGCAAAAAATCAACTTCTCCCTGACTTGAACCTTAATGTTTCTTACTGGAGTCCTGGCATCTCGGGGACCCAGATATTGTATCTTGATAACGATCCTCTGACCAGAACAGTAGTGGGCACTCTACCGGGAGCTGGAACGGATGCACTCAAAGATGCTTTCAAATTCAGATACAACAACTGGCAGATCGGTTTGACACTGAATATTCCTTTGAATACCGTCCTGACGCGTGCTCGATTGGCGGAGGCAAGGCTAAGCCTGGAACAGGCACAGATGAGACAGAAGGCTCTGGAGCAGAAGATTTATCTCGAGATTAAAACAGCTTTGAGAGATGTGGAGATGAACTACGAAAGAGTGGAAGCTTACAGAGCAGCACGGGAACTGGCCATAAAGAAGTTGGAAGCAGAACAAGAGAAATTCAAGGTAGGCAAATCGACCAACTTTTTTATCCTCCAATATCAAAGAGACGCCGCAGATGCGCGAACGACCGAACTCAAGTCGATGGTCGATTACATCCTGGCCTCAGCGCGTTTGGACAGAGCGATGGGCACGACATTCGAGACAAAAAAAATAAGCTTTTCTGATATCCCTAACAGATAACAACTAGCGTTAAGGAGAGACATTGTGGAAAAAAGAAAAGTCATACTGGGAGCGGTTATTTTCATAATAGCAGGCCTCATCGGATGGCAGATCATTCAGAAGATCATAAAATCTAGTCAAGGACCTAAGTTTGAACGCGAGGCCGCACCTGTGGCCGTGGAGATAGAAGCCGTGGGGAAGGGAACCATCCGCGATATCGGAAATTTTACGGGAACATTGGCTCCCAAATCTCAGTTCATAGTGGCTCCCAAAATCTCTGGAAGATTGGAGAGGCTCATGGTCGATATCGGTGACAGGGTCAACCGCGATCAACTGATCGCAGTTCTCGACGATGAAGAATACAGCCAACAAGTCCGCCAAGCAGAAGCAGATCTGCAAGTGGCTCAAGCCA
>JASFEP010000151.1:0-9624 GCA_050124775.1 Candidatus Aminicenantota bacterium | reverse complement strand
TATGCAATCTTGGCCTTTAAGTATAATTTTTAATGATTGCCACATCCACAAAAAAGGGGGACAGGCTACTTTTTTAATTACCCCTGTATAAAGTAGCCTGTCCCCTTTTATTGGATGATGATTTCGTCACAAAAGAGCCAGGCTTTACCGCCCGCTCCTGGATGCCAATCGGGACAGATCCCAACATTCCTGGCTTTGATCCTGATGTAGCGGGTTCTCATTTCACCGAGCTCCGTGACATAATCCTTGAAACGCGGCTGAATATCCCGCATTAATGCTTTGTTTCTGACATGTTTGATGAGATCGAAAGAAACACCATCCCTTGAAATAGAGACTTCGACAAGTGCGGGAAAAAATATCCAAGCGTACTGATTCTCTAAAAATCCGCATGTGATATGTCTTATTGTCATCACCTCGCCTAGATCGACAACAGCCTCGAGGTCATCTCCTTCGAATCCTTGCCAGAATCCGTCATTGTGAAAGGTGGAACCTCGGAGGCCATCGATCAATGCCCGATCTCCTCCGGCGACATACATCGAGCTGTAGGGCTTCCTAAGGCTAATCGTCTTTCCTATCGCAAGGTGCTTTACGCTGCGCGCTTTATCGCCCCATCGCAATCCCGCCGGCCTGACATTCTTTCCTATCCGTCCTGTCAGGCTGTCGCCTAAATCGTCCCTGGCACTATCTGCCAAAGCCTGAAGCTCCTTTATGATATCCGGAAATTGATCAGCGACATCCACCGTCTCGCTGATATCTTTCTCCAAATCATAAAGCTCCAATCCTGTCTGGGCATAATTGTAAGGACCAGGATAGCCATCGGATCCAGAAACGACATCGCTGTAGGAATTGAACCCGTGAGGAAAATAAAGCTTCCACTGTCCCTTCCGAACGGCCCGCAGTGCTCTTCCATAGTAGAAGAAAAAATGATCACGGGGAGCGGCACTCTCTGTAGCTTCCAACAGAGGCAGAATATTCACACCGTCTATCGTATTTTCGGGGAGCGGCGCACCGATGATCGCGGCAAGTGTGGGCAGGACATCAATAGTTGCAGCCATTTTATCGCAGATGGCACCCGCAGGGATCCGTCCTGGCCAGCGCATAATACACGGCACCCGTACGCCTCCCTCCCAGGCCGTGCCCTTTGCCTCTCGAAGAGGATATGCAGATCCCGCATGATTGCCAAAATTGAGCCATGGCCCGTTGTCGCTGGCAAATATGATGAGTGTATCCTCCTCTAGATCATATCTATTTATCGCCTTCAAAATCTCGCCGACCGACCAATCGATCTCCATCATGACATCGCCGTACATTCCCTGGTTGCTTTTGCCTTTGAATTTATCGGAAACGCCCAGCGGCACATGGGCCATGGAATGAGGTACATAGAGGAAAAACGGCTGGTCTTTGTGGGTATCGATAAAACGAACCGCCCGCTCCGTGTAGAGGGTCGTGAGCGTGGCTTGATCGTCGAGAGTAAGAATATCTGCCGCTTTATCATTACCTTCGATAAGTGACAGCACGGGATAGAAGAGCTTTACCGGGTTTTCGCCAGGGTTCTTTTCTGTGAGGGGGCGACCGTCATAATCTACAGGCCACATGTCGTTTGAATAGGGAAGACCGAAATACTCATCGAATCCATGTTGGGGGGGGAGAAATTCTTTGTGATGGCCGAGATGCCATTTGCCGAAAATGGCTGTAGCATATCCCTTTTCCTTGAGTAGCTCCGCGATCGTCATTTCATCAGGATGAAGCCCGTTCTCAGACCAGGGCATCAGAGCCCCGCGAATGCTCACGCGTTCGGCATAACAGCCGGTCAATAACGATGCACGTGAGGCACTACAGACTGCCTGAGAAACATAAAAACTCGTGAACCGCATACCCTCTTCAGCCATGCGGTCCAAATTGGGCGTTGTGAATTCTTTAGCTCCATAGCACCCCACATCCGCATAGCCTTGATCGTCCGTGAAAATAATGACCACATTGGGAAGACGTTCGGTTTCCTTTTTACATCCTGTGTTAATGGCAATACAAAAGACGCAGAAAAATACGATTGCATATCGAAAATTTCTCATACTAGATGCATTCCCGTTCATTGAAAAACCCATCCCCACTTCCCTTCCTGTCAAATTGTCCGAGGAGCGGTAAATCTAATCAGGTTATAAAAGCCCGCTTCCTCAATGACCGTAGCCCACTAAAAAGATCGATAAGGTGACAATCCCTTTTTTTGATAACCTCTGTAAAAAGGTGACGGCCCCATTCTCTTAATCCTCGATCGTCATACCGAGCCAATGCTCGAGTGTTGCGAGCACTTCATCCTTCTGAGCCTTTGATAACGTTCGGATGAATGAATAGTGGTTCCCTTTGTTTACCCAGAACATCTTCGCGTTCGTCGCTCCCAAGTATTCGAGGCGGGGTGCCGACCAAGGGTCATTCTTGCCGTAGATGTACAAAATATTGTTCCCTTGGGTCAACAACCACTTGTTAATATCTTCCATGAAATTGGGGTCAAATGTCAAATCGGTATCTTGCGGCGCGAAGGCATTGTTCGGATAACCGTCCTCTCCCTCGCTTAAAAGATCGAGGACATTTTTGGTCACATACCGATAATATCCGAGTTCGGTGGCAAATTGCTTCATGGCCGTAGAGTTGAATGCCCTGTCTGTGTAAGAACTCACAGATACCACCTCTATGAGATGGTCGAACATCTCTTGCGGCGAAGATCTCTCTCCAGGGATTTTGCTGCAGTCCATCGTGTGATATTGCCAGAACGAGAACGGGTATTCCAGAACCGTGTACTCGAAAGCTTTTAAAGGAGTGATCTTCTCAAAGGTGTATCCTTGTTCCTTGCAGTACGCTTCATAGAGGGGCAATACCTCCTGTTTGTTTCTGAGAATCGACCGTTGAAAAAGGATCAGTCTGTAGCGGCATATTTCATCCCCCACATGTTCGAAAAACTCGTCGATCCTTGGCTCTTCAAGGGCGAGGTTTACTGGAGCATCATAGGCGATGACAGCTGCCATATCCTCTGGAAAAAACCGACGGTAGATTAAAGATGTCTGTCCGCCTTTGCTCCATCCTGTGCACACCCATCTCCTCTTGTAGAAACTTTTGAACAATGTATAAATTCGATGATAATCATGGCTGGCTTGATAGTTGGTAAGGAAAACCCAGTCGAGGGGACTTGGCTTCGATTCCCCGAAATAGCGATACTCCACTTGGAGTTCGTTGGCATTGAGAATCTCGGCCAACTCCCGAACATAATTTTTGCCGGCTGCGTAGCCTTCGGTTACTAAGACCATCGGCCTATTAACACCGACATGGGAGAGAAACATCCTTTGCTGAAAAAAGCCGGCTTCGGGATTCTCGTGATCAAGGGGCTGGATGAGTTTTATCTCGTATTTTGATTGAAAAAGGAGCGAATCCGGTTCCAATTCCTGAATAATCAGGCCAGGAATTTTTTGGAGTTCTGCAGCGATATTCTTGGATTGGCCCGAGCAGGATGCGAGAAACAAAACGATCGACAGCCCAAGCACAGCAAACACATGGAATTGAGTGGATGTGACATTTTTAATAAAGGAGTTCATATGCCTTTTAAAAATCATGATATTTCTGTTAGTCCATGAAACATTTCGATTGGAATACAAGAGGAAGAGCTCGGCTGATAATAATTATCACAGCCAAGAGATGGGGTCAACTGCTTTATTGGGGAATTTTGGAGGGGCCATCCCAAATCCTTAAAGATCACTTTTTCGGGGCAAAAAAGACGTTTTAAGGCTATTTATTGGAAAGCTTTTTTAGATTACTTTTTTAATTTCAATAAGATAGGCCAGCCAAAGCACATCATCCATTATCCATCATCAAAAAGTTGAATTTTATGGGGATGGGGCCTGCGTCTAAAACTCTTTATAGAACCACCAGACCTCGTCGCTTGCAATTATGGTTTGCGGGGAATGATCCAAATCTTTCCCCCGCACTCTCCAGTAGACGGGGACGCCAATAGGAAGCATTGAGTAGTACAGATAGGGCATCGTCCAGCTTGTTGAGGTGATGAACTGGCCAAGGTCCTCGAATGATGAGTAGTAATTTGCGAAATCAGGGGTAAAACTTATTTCTACCGCGTAATAGTTATTCCCCACTCCGTTTGGAGTCCAGCAGAAAGTCGGCGGTGATTCGACATAACCAGTGTCTCGAGGTCCACACAAGTTGATGTGCGTAAGTTCCTGTGGGAACGGGCGGCCAGTCAGATAAATGAGTTGTTCCTTATCTTGGTCAGATATTACGATATGCGCTTTATTTCCGCGCAATTCGAGGGCTGCGCCAGCCAATTCGCCTCGTAACCCTCTATAGATCAAATAGTGTTTCCAGCCGCTCGGCATTCTGACAGCGAGCCAATACGAACAGGGTTTGAGGTAAAGGATAACGGGAATTCCCGTAGGATGGATCTCAATATCTACGCCTCTCCAATCGCCAGCCCCCCGAACGCCTCCGCTGGTTATGTGCTCTTCTTCCCAACCTGTGGGTGTTTTGTAGCCATAGAAGAGATCTCCGCTTTTTTCATAAACAATATGCGGATAATTCGATGAATCGAGGTCTAGAACTCCGCTGGAATACACATCCGATGCGACCGTATCGATATCCCATAGGCCGCTGGCATTGGTGGCATATTTCAAAGTATGTGTGGAGTAATCGTAGTAAGCGATGTGCGCTTTCCCCAGCGTGTCCATTTGAAGACTCGGATAACGCCCTGCATATGTCGTAGCACCCCCGCTATTGTCGACATTTTCATGGGTCCATCCCGTCGGCTCTTTGACGGAATAATTCAATCCGTTCGAATCGAAATAGTAGGCGACATGAGGTTTGTCGGCATGCACGGCCATTGATGGCCATCTTGATGTCGATCGAACGCTCTCGGTCGCCCATGAGGAACCTGCGTTGTTTGTATAGGTAAGTCTGTAACCGGGGCCCTCATTGAATGCAACGTGTATTTTTTCTGCAGAGTCAAAGTCCATAGTCACCGTTTCAGTGCCCGAATCGCTGACATAATGAATATATTCGGGAGTCTGCCAGCTCCCCCCCATATTGTTGGAATAATAGAGCTCATCGAGGACCGCTTCAGCGGCGACAACATGAGCATTTCCGCCGGAATCCAGCAACAAATCGAACCAATTGAAAAATCCCGCAGAAATAACCTCAGAAGAAAGATCGATGGAATGGGAGTCATCCGCTTGGTACTTCGCGGGACTGCCCGCACCAATAAAACAGATAACGATGATCACGAAAAATAGTTGTTTTATTCGCGTAGACATTTGATCCTCCTCATTGACAATTTTTTAGAAGCGGAGAGGCATAACAATCCACTTCCGGTATCCGGCCCCATGCGACAGATAGAAGCCGGGTCTCTTTAGATCCGAGATGCCCCACTTATTCCGGAATAAAAAAACTATCATTGCTGTCTATTAAGCTGGCTGAATTTAATCAAATATTTGGGCCTTTGTCAAAAGGAAATGGAAACTTTTTGTGCCACATCACGTCTTAATTATAAAGGAAATCGACCGAATGAGTCTGAAAACCGGAGGTCTGGATGAAACGTTTTCATACGTATCTGCTTGCATTTGGATTGGCGCTTTTACTGATCCCATCGTGCCGGACACAACCGAGTCTCGGAGAAACCTTAGAGACAGAAATACCTAAACTGATGGAAGCCGCCGATATCCCCGGCCTGTCCATGGCGGTCATTCAAGATGGGAAGATATTCTGGTCGGGAGCCTTCGGCGTCCGCAGCCGGGAAACGAACGAACCCGTTGATGAAAACACTATCTTTGAGGCCGCATCCCTCACAAAGACCGTCACAGCCGCTGCGGCTCTAAAGCTCGTGGAACGCGGAGAGATGGAGCTTGACACACCTCTATCCGAATACCTCCCCTACCCGAAGCTTTCAGGAGACGAACGGTATAAAAAAATCACGGCAAGACACGTTCTCACCCACACGACAGGGCTTCCCAACTGGGGGAATAAGCTTCTCAGAGAACCGGGAGAGCGGTATGGTTATTCGGGCGAGGGATTTCTTTATTTGGGCCGCACCATAGAAAAGCTCACCGGAATGACTTTAGAAGAGTTCGCACGACAGGAAATATTCGAACCGCTGGGTATGAAGAGGACCAGTTATGTATGGAACGAGCTCTATGCTACCAATGGAGCTTCCGGTCATGATCGCCATGGATTCGCGAATCCGTTGAGACAAAGAACCGATCCAAATGGCGGTGCCAGCCTCATCACCACCGCTGCTGATTACGCCACTTTTCTCTGTGCGATAATGAATGATCAAGTCCTGAAGCCTGAAACCATAGAGATGATGTTGACGCCACACGTCACAGCGACAAGCAGGCGTGAAGAGGGCACTCTGGACGAGCACATCTCCTGGGGTTTTGGCTGGGGCATCCAGCCGGGAAACACGGAGAACGGCTTCTGGCATTGGGGCGATAACGGAGATCTCAGGGCGTTCACGGTCTCCTACAAAGGACGCAAGGCAGGACTCGTCATCTTCGCCAACTCCGAAAATTTTTTCGCAATCGCGGAGTCGTTGATATCTCTGGTGACAGACGACCCACAACATGCCTTCGGATGGCTGACTTACGAGCGCTTGGATGAGATGAAAAACGACCCGCGCATAAAAGTCGAAAGGGTTTTTGTCGATGGAGACATCGATACGGGCCTGAGAGTGATCGAAGAGATGAAGGCCCAGGACGCCGAGAGCTTCAAAACACGGGATCTTAATAACATGGCCCGTTACCTTGCCGGAAGAGAAAAGAACGATGCCGCCGAAGCGATCTTGAAATATGTTCTTCAATCCGACACAAATTCCGATTCGGCCTGGTTTGCTCTGGGCAGATTCTATTTCGAGACGGGCCGAAACGCGAAATCGATTGAACATTTAGAGAAAGCGTTAGAGTTGAATCCTAAAAATCCCTTCGCTAAGAGTTATCTTCCCTGGGTGAAAGAAGTCCTTAAGGCAGAAGAGAAACCAATTGTTATTCCAGATGAAACGATGGCAAAATACGCCGGCGTGTACGGTCCCCGGCATGTGTCCGTTAAGGGAGGCCATCTGTATTACCAAAGAGAGGGCCGAAAGGAGTACGAGCTCGTTCCGCTTTCCGAGGATACGTTCACTCTCAAGAACCGAGGCGTGTTTCGTCTGCGTTTTGTCTCAGATAAGAGCGGAAAGGTGACAAAAGTGATCGGGATCTACATCGACGGCCGTACAGATGAGTCGCTCCGTACAGATCAGGAGGAGACCAATTGACCAAACAAGCCGGATTGGCTCACCGAGATAGATCGACCTAACAGAGAGAGATCAAGCAATTCGAATCAGCGTATACTCTCATTCAAATCTGCATGGGGTCAAAGCATCATTCATACCGCAGGACCTTTACCGGATTGGAGGATGCCACTTTGAGTGTCTGGGAGGCGACCGTTCCAAGGGCGACAAGTGCCGCCGCTCCCGTGGCTGCGACGAAGATCCATGGAGCGAGGGGAGCTCTATAAGCGAAGTTCTGTAGCCATGCATGCATGGCAAAATAGGCGATCGGCCACGCGATAAGACTGGATATCAAAACCCATTTCGCAAACTCTTTGGAAAGAAGCATAAATATGCTTGCGCCGGAGGCCCCGAGGACTTTACGAACGCCGATCTCTTTTGTCCGTTGCTCCGCTGTAAAGGCCGCCAAACCGAACAATCCTAAACAGGCAATGGCCACAGCCAGAAGGCTGAAAACATTAAACATGCTTCCCAAACGGGCCTCGGACCGGTAAGCATTGTCGAAGATGTCGTCGAAGAAGCTGTAATCGATGGGATAGTTCGGAGAGAATTTTCCCCATATATCTTCCAAAAAGGAAAGAGTCTCGGGGATGTTTCCCCCGCGGATCTTGGCGGACAGATAAAAGACATACCTCTGGTCCTTTCGATAATAGAGACACATGGGCTCGATCCCCCGATGGAGGGAGTGAAAATTGAAGTTCTTCACGACGCCCACGACCTGTCCTATATCGCCCCACCAGATCTCGAACTCACGTCCCAAGGGCTGGTCCCATCCTAAAGCACGCACCAAAGACTCGTTAAAGAGGAAGGCACTCTGAGAATCCGATGGAAATTCCTTGGAAAAATTTCTCCCGTCCACGATATCGATGCCAAAAACATCCATGAATTCCTCATCCACAGAGCTCACATAAACATCGAAATAGTCGAAATCCTTTGGCATCCCCGGCCATTTCGGACCCATCTGACTCTGGATATTATTGGGAAGTGCGTCTGTGGCTGTGGCTGCGATCACATTTGGATTGGCTTTTAATTCAAATTTGAGGGCTTCGAGGCTCCTCGTGATTTGGGGATCGTGGAGCCGGATGATGACGATCTGATCCCTTTCATAGCCCACATCCTTACTTTTGATGTAATCGAGCTGCAGTCGTACGACAGCAGCACTCACGATAAGCCCTACTGAAACGACAAATTGGAAGACGACGAGCGCATTCCTGAGGTTGCGCCCTCGACCTCTCAAAATTTGTTTCTTGAGAACGGACGCCGGATGGAATGAAGATATCAAGAGGGCGGGATAGCTTCCGGCTAAAAAATTCATAACGATCGCGGTGATCAAAAGTCCAACAAAAAGCGCAAGATTGTCCAAAAGGGAAAAGCTCAGATCACGCTCCACGAAAGTGCTGAATGCAGGCAGTAACACCTGTACCAGTGCAAGTCCGAGGATCAGCGCAAAGATCAAAAAGATGAAGGATTCTCCATAAAACTGCTTCACGAGATGATGGCGCAAAGCACCCACTACTTTCCGGATGGCCACTTCCTTTCCCCTCTGGGTGGAGCGAGCCGTCGCCAGGTTCATGTAGTTGATGCAGGCGATGATCAGAATGAGGAAAGCGATCGTTGAGAAAAGGTAGACGTTCTTGATGTTGCCGTTGGGGGCGAACTCTCCATCCAGGTCCGAATGAAGATGGATCGATGTCAATGCCTGGAGGAACGGGCGACAGTACCGCCGGCCTCCCGGCTGGCTATCAGATTCGGCATACTTGCGGAAAAGGCCTGGGATGCTTTCTTCCACGGCTTGAGGATCGGCCCCTTCTGTCAATTGGATATATGTGACTATCGCATGGTTCTGCCATCGAGCCAGATCAAGCTCCCGAATCAGGGCATAAATCTGCAAGGGAATGATGAGCTCCATTACGAAATGGGAATTCTGCGGCATGTTCTGGAGAATTCCGGTGACCTTCAGGTCGTAAGAATTTTCGTAACGAATGACCTTTCCCATTGGATTTTCATGTCCAAAAATACGCTCGGCCATCCTTTGGGACAGGATAATCGAATAGGGATCTTTCAATGCGGTTTCAGGCTGACCTCTTTCCAGAGGGAGAGAGAATATTTGAAGGACCTGAGGTTCTGCGAAGAAAACCTCTTGTTCTAAATAATTCTGATTCTCATATGTCAGAAGGACATTTCTGTTGCGTGTGAACCGTGTGGCACTCTTGACCTCAAGAAATTCTTCGATCATGGCGGGGGCAAGTGCCGATACGGTACGGGTCATTGCTGTTTTCCCTCCGTGCGTGTGTCCGGCGGGCAGTTCGCTG
>JASFEP010000150.1:0-9663 GCA_050124775.1 Candidatus Aminicenantota bacterium | reverse complement strand
GGGATGAATGAAGCCGGTCTTTTTATTGAAGAGATGACCCTGCAAGGGACAACTTTTCCAGAAGATGAATCAAAGCCCCTGGTCTTCATGATGCAGTGGATGCAGTATGTGCTCGATAGCTATGATTCCGTTGATCAGGTGATCCGGAGTGCTCGTGACTTTGTGATCGATGGCTGGGACTGGCATTTCTTTACCGCAGATCAAAAGGGCAATCCGGCGGTCATCGAGTTTTTGGATGGACAGGTCAAAGTCTTCAAAGAAGACAGGCTTCCGGTTACAGCTCTCTGCAACACCAAATATGAAGATGAAATACTGACACTCAGGACATACGAGGGATTCGGGGGTGACAAGGCGCTAGACCTTAATAAGAAAAAAATGCCAAGGTTTGTTGATGCGGCCCAAATGTTGAAACACTATGATCCTTCAAAGAGACCGGCCGTGGAATACGGCTTTGATATTCTGGCCCAGCTGGAACGCGGCGGAACCCGGTGGTCCTTTGTCTGTGATCTGAAAAACCTCAAAGCCTATTTTCGAACTTCAAGATCGCCGAAAATTAAAGAGCTGGATCTTAAATCGTTTGATCTTTCTTGCCAGACTCCCGTGAAAATGCTCGATATCCATTCTTCCCTTGTTGGGAATGTGGAGGAAAACTTCCGTGAATACAGTCTGGATTACAATCGTGAATCAATACAAAAAGCCCTGAAAGAGTTGGGGAAGGATTTTGAAAATTTTCTCACCTCCTGGGGCAGCACTCTGGATCAAGTCATCGAGCGGTTGGCCGGCTTTTCCGAATCGACACAGTGCAAGAGATGACAAACTACCGTCATATCAAATTTAAACTTTACATCGGAGAATCACAGGATATAGGGGCCGCATAATAATTAATTCCGCGTTACATTGTTCATAATCGAGATGTTTTCCCGGCACCAGATCGAAATTGACTAATTCTATCAAATTTGTTAGTTTAAGGGCTTTTAGTAAAATATCTCGCAGAGAGAAGATAGATGAATGTTATATGCCCGGATTGTAAAAGCGAAAATACGGAAGATTCCAAATTCTGCAAAACCTGTGGCACTTCGATAGAGCCAGGGCAAATATCCAATTCTGTGACAAAAACCCTGATGGATCCGCAAGCACCAACTGAAGGACAAAAGCTCATTGCAGGCCGGTACCGGATCCTATCCACTTTGGGAAAGGGAGGTATGGGGGAGGTTTATAAGGTCCATGACAACAAACTCGACGAGGACATGGCCCTGAAGCTTCTCAGGCCGGAGATCGCCAACGATCCCGATATTATCCAGCGATTCCGGAATGAATTGAAGTTGGCCCGAAAGATCACACACATGAGTGTCTGCCGGGTCTTCGATTTTCATGAGGAGGAAGGAACTCCCTTTATCACAATGGAGTATGTGGAGGGGGAAGACCTTAAATCTCAGATCAAAGGAAAAGGGAAATTCGGAGAAGAAGAGGCAATCGGGATTGCTATCCAGATTGCCGAGGGCTTGGCTGTAGCTCATGATCTCGGTGTGATCCATCGCGATCTTAAGCCCCAGAACATCATGATCGAACCCGATGGCCGAGCAAAGATCATGGATTTCGGGATCGCCCGTTCCATCATGGCATCCGGATTGACTCAGACCGGTCAGATGATCGGTACTCCCGATTATCTTTCTTCCGAACAGGCTGCCGGGCAGCCCGCAGATCACAGGGCCGATATCTACGCTCTGGGTGTCATTCTTTTCGAGATGACAACAGGAAAGCTGCCCTTCACGGGGGATACCGCGCTCAGTGTGATTACGAAGCATCGGGAGACGGAGGCGAAGAATCCAAGGGAAGTCAATCCGGCAATAACCCAGAAATTGAGCCGGCTTATTCTCCGCTGTATGGAAAAGGACAAAGAGCTTCGCTATCCAAACGCGCGAGAGCTGCTTGAGGATCTGCGGGGACTTTCTAAAGGGACGGCTCCGAAATCCGTTCCAGTAAAAAAAAGTCGGACTCTGTTCAGAGACCTGAAATGGGTGGCTGTTGTATCGGCCGCTGCTTTGATATTGATAACCGGCATTGTTATTATCTGGCAGATGCAAGGGCACAGTCCTGCTTCCTCTGCAATATCTGAAAGACCCTCTCTCGGTGTCGTATATTTCGAGAATAACAGCGGGGATCAAAGCCTGGACCACTGGCGAAAGGGCTTCGCCGAGCTTCTGACCTCGGACCTTTCCCAATCCAAGTATCTGCATGTCCTCTCCGGAGACAGGATTTATGAAATCCTGGATGATCTCGACCTTCTGGATGCAGCCGGTTACTCTTCCGATATTCTGAAACAGGTGGCAAACAAAGGGAAGGTCAAACACATTCTCCGGGGCAGTTTCATCAAAGCCGGTCCTAAATTCAGGGTCAGCATATCTCTCCAAAATATGGAAACAGGCGAAATGGTGGGTTCACAGACGGTCGAAGCAGAGGGTGAAGAGAACCTTTTTGCCCTTGTGGATGACCTGACCAAAAAAATCAAATCCGATATGAACCTGACCTCCGAGCAAATCGCCAATGATTTCGATGCCGCGGCTGCAGAGGTTACGACCTCTTCCCCGGAGGCTTACCGTTTATTTCTCGAAGGTGTGCGCTATCACTACCGGGCAGAATATAAGCAGTCCATCGAGTACATGGACAAGGCTATCGGCATCGATCCGGAATTCGTTGCTGCGTATGGGTGGAAAGCTTTTGCCTACGATTCCTGGGGCTATCACGCAGAGTTCGTGTCGGCGATTAAAAAGACTTATGAATTGAGACACCTGCTTAAAGGGAGAGAAAGATATAAGTACACCGCCTACTACTACGCGCGTGTTGAAAATAACATCCCCAAGGCATTGGCAGAGCTTCAAGAATACATCCGCCTTTATCCCGAGGATATATTCGCCAGTCATCAGCTCGGTACTCTTTATTTCCTCGCTTTCGAAGATTATGAAAAGTGTGTGGAGTATGTGCGATCCAATATCGAAAACAGGATCAAAATGTTCTATTCCTACTATGTCATGGCATGGGCGGAGATGTGCCTTGGCAACTATGAGAAAGCCCGGGAGGTCTGTGAGCTCTATATCGACGAGATCGGGGATCATCCGGAGATGCGATTCAGCCTGTCGGTTTATTATTTGATTCGCGGCGAATTTGACAGGTCTCTGGCGGAAATAAGCAAGGCAGAAGAGCTGGGTTTTGACGTGACCTCCTGGAACGATTTACTCAAAGGATGCATCGCGCAGGCGAAAGGCGATTTGCAAGGGGCGGAAGAGCATTTTCAGAATTTGGTTGACTCAAAGGATGTCCTGTTCGGGATGAGGGGCAGGGAATTCCTGGGAGCGCTGGCTCTGCTTCAGGGCCGCTTCCAGGAGGCCGGATCCCAGTTCAGGCAGGCCATCGATCTGGTCGATGCCGCCGGAGACGTGGCGAATTTGTCGAGGTTGTACGCACATCTTGCATACGTCGATCTTCGGACAGGAGATTACGAAGAGGCCCTGCGTTCATGCGATAAAGCTGTAGAATACGGGGGTCAATCCACGGATGCTTTCAATGCGATCAAGCTGGCTCTAAATCTGAAGGGACTCACTCAATTAGAGATGGGGAATTCTGCAGCGGCCATGGAGACCGCAGAAGAGCTGAAAATGGCTTCAGAACGGGATCCTAGCCGGCTGACCATGCGGAGTTATCTCCAATTGGTGGGCAGTATCGCACTGAAGGAAGGAAACACTGGGAGTGCCATACAATACCTCGAGGAGGCTTCTTCCCTGCTGCCAGGACAGAATCAGGATGACATGGCCGGTTTTAAAAACAGCCTTCGCCGGACTCTCTATCATGCTTCACTTGTTGAGGGTTACTTCCGAGCAGGAAATATGGAAAAGGCCCGGCAAGAGTGTGAGACACTCATAGGGCTCACCATAGGCCGAACTCACTATGGAGACCTTTATGCAAAGGCCTTTTACTGGCTCGGCCAGATCAGTGAAAAACAGGGAAAGTTTGATGAAGCGGCTACCCACTACCGGAAATTTTTAGAACTTTGGAAGGACGCCGATCCTGACAATCCCGAACTTGTCGATGCTAGAGCATGCCTCAATTTCCTCACAAGTTAGGAGTAAATCCTATCCCTTCCCAGTCTTTAATCCCACATTCGATTTATATACCTAGGTCTCTATAAACAAAAATTTCTCAATTTCTTGTTCAACTTCAAAAGATAGCCAGAGGCGTAGCAAAGCAGGGAAAAGCTACGGAACTAATTATCTGGCTGATTTGAATCCAAAGTCTAATTTGAACACGGCGTGAAATAATTAATTTCACGACATTCTGTTCAAGGATTCTTCAATCCAGCCAGTCTCTTCCTGTAATCTTCCACTTCTGCTATGCCTGGATCAGCGTCCTTCCAGAGAGAGAAATTTCTCCTGTTATTATTCCTTCTCATCCACCGGAAGGTTCATCTTGCGCAGCAAGTCTTGGAAGCGTGGGTCGGGGCGCAAGGGCGCGAACTCCACGAATGCATCGACATAGGGCATGACCGGATCGCGCACCTCGAGACCTTTCTCGAGCCATTCGAGGGCTTGGCCATTTTCCTCGGCTACCGCATACAGAAGCGCAACGTCCACAGAGAGCACATAGGTCTTGCGAGCGCGCGCTGCCAGTAAATCCGCCGCGCGCCTCATAGCACCCCGATAGCCCGATTGCGCATACCCCTGCGTCAAGGCCTCTTCGACCTCACGGTCCCCCATGCAGGAGTAGTACGTTTTCATTTCTGTCAGAGACTCTTCATACATGGCTTTATGCCAGAACGATACTGAGAGCAACTGGTGTGCCATCGGATGCTGTGGAGATGTTCTGAGCAGCTTGCGCATCTGTACAATGGCCTCATCATACCGGCCTGCCGACTCCAGAATAAATCCATGATGGATATGGACAAGCTCGTTGAGCGGGTCTAATTGCAGAGCTCGCTCCATCTGCGCCATCGCTTCCTCCGGCCGTTTCATAATCCACAGGAAATGCGCATAAACTGAGTCCACATAGTTAGGATTGAGCTCGATGGCCCTCTTCCACTCTGCTTCAGCGCCAGCCCAGTCCCATTCATAAAGGAAGTTAACCCAAGCCAACAACGCATGCCCGTCCGCGAGTGTGCTATCCAACTCCAGGGCCTTCAGAACGGCCGCCTTTGCCTTCGGACCCGCCTCACGCGGCGCCGTGTACCCAAACTGGTTGCGCAACAGCCAGGTATTGGCCACAGCCAAATGGGCGGCGGCGTAATTCGGGTCTTTCTCCAGCGCCAGCTCGTAGTACTCGAGCGCAATGTCGAAAGCCTGCGGCGTGAGCGGGGATTCCTTCTGCTTGCCAATGAGGAGAACTTCGTATGCTTCGGGATTTACCTGGCGGGCACCGGCGAGGCGTGATTCTTCTTGATCCGTCAATTTGACCTGGATGTTGTCAGCGATGGCCTGCGCCATTTCGCCGTACATCACTAGAACATCAGACATGGCCCTTTCATATGTCTGCCCCCACAGATTCTGCTCCTCGGGAAGGGCATCTATCAACCGCACTTGAATACGGATTCTGTCGCCTGCCTGCTGCACGGATCCTTCAACGACAACATCCACATTCAATTCCCGTGCGATCTCTGACAGGGTTTTATCTGTTTCTTTGTATTTCATGACTGTCGTTCGGGACATAACACGCCGCAGCCCGCTTATCTGGCCCAACTTACCGATCAATTCCTCGGTCGCAATATCTACAAAGAACTCCTTCTCTGTATCGCCTGTGAGGTTCTGCAGCGGGAGTACCGCAATGGAATCGATCGCTTCTGCACGGCCAGTGAAAAGAGTCAAAGCCAGCACAGCTATCACAATTACCAATCCTGCTGCACCTGTGTAAAGAATGGTCCTCTTTCTCCTGCGCAGCTTGGCTTTTCTTAGCCTGATTTTGATCTCTTCCGGTACGATCCCTGCTGAGATGGATTTCAAGTCATCCAGCAGTTCGTCTATCTGCTGGTACCTTTCATCCGGATTCTTTTCCAGGGCCTTGTCAACGACTTGACCAATGGACAAGGGAATCTCCGAACGCAACTCAGTGATCGGCTTGGATTTCCTGTTCAAAATGGAATACACAACTGATTGATCATGCTCCCCCTTGAAAGGCAACTGCCCTGTGAGCATTTCATAAAGCACCACACCGCATGACCAGATATCCGTACGGTGGTCGACCTTTTCTCCTTTGGCCTGTTCAGGAGACATATACGCGATCGTCCCCATCGTCATCCCTTCTTGGGTGACCAGTGTCCTTTCTGTCATCCTGGCCAGTCCAAAATCCATGATCTTCGCCTGACCTCTCTCTGTCACCATGATGTTGACACTCTTGATGTCCCTGTGTACCACCCCTTTTTTATGCGCCTCCTGCAATCCCTCTGCCACTTGTGCAGCTATCCTAAGGGCTTCATCCAGCTCCACTGGGCCCGATTCGATCTTTTTTCTCAGACTCTGGCCCTCGATATAGGCCATGGAAATGAAATTCGTATCTTCGGCCTCATCAAATTCATAAACCGTGCAGATGTTGGGATGATCCAATGCTGCGGCTGCCTGTGCCTCTCTCATAAATCGTTCATGAACCTCAGGCATGTGAGTCAGTTCTGGCGGCAGAAACTTGAGGGCGACCGTTCTTTTCAGCTTTGTGTCCTCAGCTTTGTAGACGACACCCATCCCCCCTCTGCCCAGTTCCTTGATGATGTTGTATCTTCCTGTAACAGTGCTGCCCTTTTGTAGCCTATCCACAGGTGTAATGAAAGTTTTTGTAACGGAGATCCCTTCGGCAGATTTTAAAGGTCCACCGCATTTCCCACAGAAAAGGGTATCATCAAGATTCTCATGATGGCATTTGGGGCATCGAATTCCCATTGCTATCCTTTCTGACGAGTGTAGAAAAAGAATATCAAGGAATGCGAGAAGAGTCAATTAGACGAGTAGCATTGAGCTATAATATTTGAGATTTAAAAAAAGATCGGATAAAGAAATGTCGTTAAATGTATATATTTAGCGACATATTTGATCTATGCCTGGGAAATATGAATATGGCGTGAATTAAGTAATTTCACCACCTTTTAATCAAAGAGAATGTAATGGTTTGAGGATTCTCTCACGACAACTCTTCAAGGAGGGCTTTTGCCTCTTTCAGGTCAGGGGTGTCAAATCCTTCGGTGAACCAGCCGTAAATCTCTGATAGCATTTTTCTGGACTCTTTCTTTTTGCCCTGCTTTAGCAGCAAACGGCCCAGGCTCATCACTGCCCGCAGTTCAAACAACTTCGTACTCCGCTGTCGGGAAATGTCGATTGCTTGACGAAAACATTCCTCAGCCTCGCTCTCACTATCTCCTTTCTTCAGCAGGAGCTCTCCTTTGAGCCGAACCATCTCTCCTTCATAGAAATGTTCGCCAGTTTTTTCCTCCAGAGCGAACGCCTCAGACAGGACGTTCAGTCCTTCCTCTGTCTGTCCCGCTTTCCCATATGCCTCAGCCAGAAGGCCAAGAAGTCTGGGTCGATAAAAATTCGTACCTGCAGCCTTCATGCCATCCAGTCCTTTGTGCATCAGCGATATCCCCTCTTCAATCTTCCCTTCCTCAGCTTGCACCCATCCCTTATAAATAGTCCCAAACGCCTGAACAAATCCAAATCCTTGTTCTGCTGATAATGAAACCACTATCTCAGAATGCTCCTTAGCTACCTGCGCATCCCGGAGTAAAAGATGGGCTGCGCAACAACCAATAGCCCGGGCCATGGCCAGGGTAAAAGGATGATCCAAATCTTTAGCTAAAGCGAGTCCTTCCTTATACCGCTTCCAAGCCTGATCCGAATAACCAAGAAATCCAAGAGCAATAGCTGACCACGTTAGAGCTCTCACCCCGGGATCCTGGCCGAAGATAAAAGCCAGGGAGCGGTGTTTTTGAGGATCATAAAAGGCTATCATGCGCTCGAATTGATCTCGAGCCTGGGCAAATTCTCCAATCGAAATCAAGTTCTCTCCCAGCATCTGATGGGCCGTGGCTATAAGCTGTGGATCTTCAGTGTGCTCAGCTAGGCTGAGGAGCTGGTCTGCCAGCTCGAGTGCTTGCTTGTACTCCGCGCGGAAGCTATGAAATGTCGAGAGAGAAAACAACGTATTGACGAGAAGGGGAACCTCTCCTATCTGTTGACATAGATCCCGTGCCCGTTTGTAGACGCGCCCCACTTCTGGGGCTCCATATCCCTTTGTAGCTAATTGAGGCACACCTATGCCAAGCAACAGTTCAAGTTCTTTCCGGGCGCGCTCAGGTGTATCCGGAAGGCTCTTGAGAAGCTCCAGACCTTTACTGAAATGCACGATCGCTTCTTTGTTGGCTGACAACCGCACGGCCTTATTCCCTGCCTTGTGCAGATACTCAACAGCCTTCACCTTTATTCCCGACTCCTCGAAATGTCTAGCCAGTTGGACAGAGATTTCTTCTGCTTGCTCTCCGTATAACGTTTCCAGCACATTCCCCACTTGCTCGTGCAGATGTGACCGCTCCACTTCATCCAAGCTGTTGTAAAGATATCTCTGAAACAGGATATGCCGGAAGATATACAGGGAGAGGCGCTGTCTGTCAATCTGGCGAATGCCCTTGGCTGACACTAAATGATGCTGCTTGTCCAACTCACTGCTTAGCACACGAATTAACTTTTGAACCTCAGTCTCCTGGAGCAGGGCCATAACTTCAGCAGTGAACTCTTCACCCTCCACACTGGCTAGGATCAGCAACTCCCGCAACTTTTCGGTCAACCGGCCGATGCGTTCCTCGATCACTGCATCCACCCTAGCAGGCAGTGCATCCCAGTTCAATTCTGCTCCCTCGACCCATTTGCCTTTTTTGTCCCTGACCAACACTTCCCGCTCCTGCATATCTCGCAACAATTCTACAGTAAAAAGGGGATGTCCTTTGGTCTGTTTGTAGAGTGCATCCCGGAATGAAGTATCCAGGCGGTTGGGCTCGGCATCAAGGAAAGCATCTACGAACTTCCGTGATTCAACCTTTCCCACCGCCAATTCGAAGTCCCCAAATTCGCGTTTAAACTCGTTGAAGACAGGCTCGAGCGGATGGCGTTCTCCATCCCGTCCCAGGGCCACCTCATCTGGCCGAAAGGCCCCCACAATCATTATAGAATTGCCTCTTATCCTGCGGCCCAAGTGGAAGAGCAAGCTTATAGACCCAGAATCCGCCCACTGCAGGTCGTCCAGCACCAATAGCAATGGTTGCTGTCGTGCCAATGCTTGAAGGACCCTGGTGTACTGCTCGAAAAGCACGTTCTGGTGGGGCGTGGCAGTAGCAGGGATGCTTGCCTTACGTTCCACAAGTTTCTTTAGCTGGGACAGCCACGGTGTCTTATCGGGCTCGAATGCTACAGTGCGTGAAATCAGGGCTGCACCAGAAACAAAAGTATCAATCAGGTCAGGGCCATTATCAACAAGCGCTTGAACTGAGAGAGGAAGAAGATTCCACAAGCCGGTGGCATGCTCTCGGGTAATGAAACCTGTCTCCCATTTGGTTTCAACGTCGCCGGTTATCAAACTCAGCACCTCGTAGAACGGCAAATATGGATCGCCGATGCCCGTATTCGCATTACAGTTCCCGCTGGC
>JASFEP010000149.1:0-9771 GCA_050124775.1 Candidatus Aminicenantota bacterium | reverse complement strand
TCCGAACAATTACCCATTTAAAACCTATCCAGAAGATATGAGCCTATCTTTAGAGTTGACTTTATCCGGCCCCATCCCCTATAGTAGTGGAAAGAGATGGAATGAACATTACAGATAGGAAAAATTTATATGTCATTTTTCTCTTAATTTTTACCGCTGCCTTCTTATCTATCAACTTCTTCCATACAGAAAAATATATCCATTCCAATGATACATGTATGGCATGCCATTTTCAGAATTCCACGCTTGTCACAAGTCAGATAAATTTTTTCTGCCTTCCCCCGCTTTTTTTATTGGGCGTATTGAGGACTATTAAGCTCAACCATTACGATTATCTTAGGTCTATTGATTCTGCCTCCCGCTCTCCTCCAACCATCTAAATCCTTCCCTCCCTAACCAGATTTTCACCTTTTTTCTTCGACTTGAACGACTGAGAGGAGGTCACATGAAGAGACGAATATTGCCGCTTTTCATATCTATATTCTTCGCGATGGGGGGTCTCTGGAGTCAGCAGCCCAAAGACAATGTTTTCACTCTGGACCAGTGTGTGTCTCTTGCCCTCGAACAAAACCCTCTTGTCCTATCCTCGATGCAACAGTATCAGGCATCCTTAGCCCGAATCAACCAGGCCAAAGCATTCGCACAGCCCTCTTTGAATTATGATTCGGACCTTCAACCCAGCTTTTTTAATTTTAAGAACGCAGGTGAAACATACTTCGGGGTCAGTCAGCCTTTCGAATTTCCTGGCAAACAATCGGTACGGGGAAAAATCGCTTCGAAAGAGTCGGATGAACTTCTTGCAGAGATCGATCTCTTGAAACTCGATCTCACTTTTCAAGTGAAGCAAGCTTTCTTCGGCCTTCTGCTTGCCCAGGAAAAGCTTTCCTATACCGAGCGTAATCAAGAGCTCGCCCAGGATTTCCTCGAAAAAGCGGAACTCAAATATGAAGCCGGCGATGTGGCACAGGTCGAAGTGCTGAGAGCCAAAGTCGAGGCAGCCACAGCCGCGAATGAGGTGCGCACCGCAACCACGGATGTCCGGTTAGCAAAAGCGACCTTAAATTATCTCCTTTCCCGTAAAAAATACGCCCCCATCGAAATCGTCGGAAAGCTTAAGCGCGATCCCATCGTTCTGGATTTCGATATCCTGCTCCAGAGAGCGCTCATCACCCGTCCTGAAATAAAAAGGATCGGTTTTTCCTTGGAAAGAGAGCGACTCCAGAAAAAATCGGCCACCATGAGCTATCTGCCGGATCTCGAACTGGGTATCAACCGCCACCGCGTCGAGGGAGAGGGCTCCTGGTGGGATGTGACGCTATCGGTTCCCATCCCTCTTTTTTTCTGGCAGCCAAAAAAGGGGGAGATCGCGGAAGCCCAAGCCAATATCCTCGCAATTCAGAAAGAGACAGACCACATCAAAAACACCATCTCTCTCGAAGTCGAAGAGGCATACATGAACGCGGTAACGGCTGAAAATCAGATCCGTCTCTACGAGACAGAGATCCTCAGCCAGGCCGAAGAGGTCTACAACATGTTTCTTTTCAGCTATCAGGAAGGCGAGATCGGCAGCATCGAGCTCATCGCGGCCCGGAGGACTCTGCTCGAATCCGCCCGGTCCTACGCCGATGCACTGTTTAACTACGAGGCCGCCATAGCCGCCTTGGAACGATCGGTCGGAGAGACACTTGAAGGAGAACGCCAATGACACAAAGATACAAACATCGATTTTTATATCCGATCCTCATCCTTTTCCTTATGGGATTAGGGCTCACGTGTGGAAAACAAAATGAGATCGACCAAAAAGAAGACACACAAATAGCTCAAAGAGGACCGGATGAAAAATCCGATCTTGCACCAACTCCTGGTCAGAGAAGGATGGGCAAGAGAGGCCAGCAGGCCGTCGGCAGAGGGATGGGCGGTCGAGGACGAGGAAGAGAGGCCAGGAATTGGGGCCCCTCGGATGTGATCGAGCTAACGTCCGAAGAAACAGGTGCCATAGAGATCGAAACCGTCAGGGCCGCCTATATGCCGCTCAAATCCAAGCTAAGCGCAATGGGAAAGGTCCTTGAGCATCCCTACAGAAAGGCCATCGTCAGCTACCCCTTCGCAGCCAGAATTTCCCAGATACACGTGCGCATAGGCGACTGGGTGAAAAGGGGCCAAAAGCTCATCACGCTGCAGAGCGAAGAGGTGGGAAACGCCAAATCGGACTTCTATAAAGCCCAGGCGGACTATGAACTGGCCAAAGTCAATTACGAACGGCAAAAACGGCTTTTCGATCGAGGCGTGGGAGCACAGAAGGACTATTTGTCCGCAGAATCGGATTTTAAAGTTGCCGAAGCCAATCTCAACGCAGCAGAAAAAAAGCTCCATGTCCTTGGATTCAATGAAGAGGAAGTCCAGGCTATCGGCGATACCCATCAGATAAACCCCATCATCGTTCTCTATGCCCCCATTGCTGGAAAGATCACGATCAACAATGCCGTCCTCGGTGCCATGATCGACCAGGAAACGGAAATCCTGACCATCATGGACCCGACGGTCCTCTGTATCGATGCCGAAATATACGAAAAGGATATCGCCAAGATCAGGGATAAACAACAGGTAGAAGTGAGTGTCCCCGCTTATCCGGGGGACCGATTCAACGCGGAGATCTGCTTTATCGGTGATGTCCTCAACGAGGAGACACGAACGATAACCGTCCGCTCCGAAGTGAATAACTCAGACTACAAGCTTAAACCCGGCATGTTCGCCGATATACGGATTCTTTTGAACCACCAGACGAAAGCCCTCGTCCTCCCCAGAGAGGCGATCTTGGACGATGGGGACAACAGCATCGTATTCGTCAAAAAAGCCGGAAAATATTACCCCCAAGTCGTTACTTTGGGGGCAAGGGAAGATTCCCTCATCGAGATTCTCAGCGGCATTCAAGAGGGCGAAGATATTGTTACCATAGGCAATTACCAGCTGAAATCCAAACTCTATGACGAGATCTTAAAAAAAGGGCAGGTCCATTAATTTGTGTGGATGGCACTTTCAGTAATTCGCGACAGATACAACAACTGGAGAATCCATCATGATAGATAAACTGATCGAGTATGCATTAAAACATCGGTTGCTTACCATTCTTTTGGTTATCCTTGTCTCCATATGGGGAATCATCGTCTACACACGAATACCCAAGGATATCTACCCCGACCTGAACGCTCCACTGGTCAAGATCATCACGGAGAATCCGGGTATGGCGGCCGAAGACGTGGAACGGCTCATCTCCTTTCCGCTCGAAAGTTTGCTCAACGGTGCCCCTAACGTCACCCGCGTCCGCTCCGAGTCGACAACCGGAGATTCCGTCGTCACCGTCGAATTCGACTGGGGGATGGACATCTACCTTGCGAGGCAGATCGTATCAAGCAAACTGGAGCTTATCGCCGGCCGTCTCCCCATCGGAACGACACAGCCCATCCTGGGTCCGGTTTCTTCGAGAATGGGCGAAATTTTCGAATTCGCAGTCATCGGGGAAGAGACCGATCCCATGGAACTCCGGTCTGTGGCCGACTGGACGATCCGCTACAGGCTGCAGGGAGTCGAAGGCGTCTCCTTTGTCATCAACCTGGGAGGATTCATCAAACAGTTCCAGGTTTTTCTCAAGCCCGAGATGTTGAAGAACTATGACATCACGATCAATGACGTCAAAGAAGCCATAGAAAACAGCAACAGGAATTTCTCGGGAGGTGTCATCATCAAAGGGGCGCAGGAATCCCTGATCAAGGGGATCGGCCGTATCGAAACGCGCGAGCACATCGAAAACACGGTCATCACTTCCAGGAACAATATCCCCGTGTTTGTCAAAGATATCGCCGATGTCAGGATCGGCCCCAAATTCCGGAGAGAAGCCGGCAGTCATAATGCCGAAGAAGCGGTCTATGTGACCCTCGAAAAACAGTTCGGCGGCGACACATTGACCGCTATCGCGAACATCAAACGGGCATTGGCGCAAATCGGGCATGACCTGCCTGAAAACATAATGATCAAGCCTTTTTACGATCAGTCGATCCTCATCCTGAAATCGATCGAGCATGTGGAGATCTCGATGCTCGAAGGCGCTATTCTGATCATTATCGTCATGATGCTTTTTATGTGGAACCTCAGAAGCTCCCTCATCGCCTCGCTGACCATCCCATTTTCCATCCTGATCGCATTGGTCCTCATGGATTTATTCGGAATAAAACTGACGGTTATGTCCATAGGAGGATTGGCGATCGGCATAGGAAAAGTGGCCAACGGTTCGATCATCATGGTCGAGAACATCTACCGTGTGCTCCGCGAAAAGAAAGGGCAGGCGTCCACTTTACAACTCACATCCGAAGCCGCCAAGGACGTGGGGAGACATTTATTCTCGGCCAACCTGATCATCATCCTGGTCTTTTTGCCCCTGCTCACACTGCAGGGCATCGAAGGGGCCATGTTCCGGCCGACAGCATTCGCCGTGGCTGCAGCTCTCTTCGGTTCGCTCATCCTCAACCTCACACTCAAGCCGGTTCTCGCCTCTGTATTCCTCACAGAAAAGCACATCAAGGACAGAAGAAATCCAATTACGGAATTTCTCACGCCAAAGTACCGCTCAGTCCTTGAAGGGGCACTCAAACACAAAAAAGCGATCCTTGTCGTTTTCGTGATTTTATTGATAGCCGCTGGCATCTCCTACAATTTTCTGGGGAAGGAATTCGTTCCGCCTTTGGATGAGGGAGCGATCATGGCCTCCACCGTTATGCTACCTGAAACATCCCTCGAGGAATCCGTAAAAATGGGCAAACGCATTGAAAAAACCTTCCTCTCTTTCCCAGAGGTTGTATCCGTCTCCCGAACCACAGGAACGGCCGAGGCCTCCGAGCACCTCCACCCGGTAAACCACAGCCATTACAACATCGAGTTACTGCCTCGGGAGAAGAGGAAGAGGGGCTTCGAAGAAATCACCCAAGCCATGCGGGAAGAGCTGGATAAAATTCCGGGGATCGCCTACATATTCGAGCAGCCCATTGCCAACAAGCTGGCTGAAATGCTGACCGGCGTCGAAGGAGAGCTGTCCATCAAACTTTTCGGTCAGGACCTGGATGTGCTCAACCATACGATCGAGGATATCCGAAACGTTCTTGCAGAGATCGAAGGCGTGGCCGATCTGCAGATCGAACAGACCACAGGGATCCCACAACTCGTCGTCCGGCTCGATAGGGAAAAGCTGGCACGGTTCGGGATCTCCGTGGCCGATGTGGCCGATATCATCGAGACCGCTCTCAACGGGATCGAAGTGACCGACGTCTATGAACCCGACAGGATCACGTCCGTCCTCATCCGGCTTCCGGAGAGGTATCGCAATGACGAAGAGGCCGTCAAGAATCTTCTGGTCGATGCCCCCAACGGAGAAAAATTACCCCTCTCCCAATTGGCTGATATTTCCAGGAGCGAAGGCCCCCAAACCATCTTTCGCGAAAACCTCATGCGGCGGAAAATCATCATGTGTAACCTGCTCGACCGGGATATCGGGTCCTTCGTCGAAGAGGCGCGGCAAAGGATTGAGGAAGAGGTCGATCTGGCTCCAGGATACTTCGTCACCTTTGGAGGCCAGTTCGAGAGCCAGCAGAGGGCCACGAAGCATCTGACCATGCTCATGCTCATCGTCATCCTGATCATCTTTGTCGTATTGTTCTCCTCCTTCGGATCCATCTGGCAGGCGCTCCTCATCATCATGAACATCCCCACCACCCTTATAGGAGGCATCCTCGGGCTCCTGATCGCCGGCCAAACCTTGAATGTGTCCTCCACCATCGGGCTCATCGCTCTGTTCGGAATCTGTGTTCAGAACGACGTCATCCTCGTGGCGAAGATCAACGACTTCAAAAAACAGGGATTATCGCTCAGGGAGGCTGTCATGGAGGGCGCTCTGACCAAACTCAGGCCGATCCTGATGACAGACATGGTGATGATCGTCGCCGTGTTGCCTATGGCCCTGATCAAAACAACGGGTGCGGAACTGCACAGGCCCCTCGCCGTGGTTTACATAGGGGGCTTCTTCTTCGCCATACTGCTCCGTTTGATCGTGGTGCCTCTGCTTTACGAGACTCTGGGAAAAATCGCTGAGAGATTCCAGAGAGCCTGAACAACTGAAAATATAGGAATTATTGAATAGGTTATAAGTGATCGGCCAGGATCTTTATCCCGATGAGGATAAGAATCAAGCCGCCGAATAACTCTGCTCTCTTCCCGATGATCTTTCCGATGATTGGACCCAATCTCGTTCCCAGAAGAGTCATAAAAAAAGCGACAACCCCGATAATAACAGATGGATACCAGATCGTCGTGCCCAGGGCCGCAAAACTCAAACCCACAGCTAGAGCATCTACACTCGTTGCGATAGACAGCAGGAGCAGAGACCAGCCTCTTGTGGGATCATTGTGTCCATTTTGAAGCACGGGATTTGGCCGCAGAGCCGAATAGATCATACGGCCCCCGATCAAAAAAAGCAGGCCGAAGGCCACCCAGTGATCGAAAGATTGGATAAGCGGAAGGATTGTGGTTCCTGCCAACCATCCGAGAATAGGCATCAGGAACTGAAAGAATCCGAAGGAGAAAGAAAGACGCATCGCCTGTCTTATGCCGACCTGTTCGGTCCTGAGGCTGATTCCCACAGACACGGTGAAAGCGTCCATCGCAAGTGCGAGGGCAATGGATAATACAACGGCTGTATTCATGTTTCAAATCTCAAAGACATATAAAGCGGATGAGACTGCCACCAGGGCTTCCTCGAGCCTTAATAGAGAGCTGATCATTCCTAACGATAAGCGTTAAAGTCCCAATCGATGGGATGGAGGAAGGTTTGGAACTCGATGGACCGTCCTTCAGGGTCTTTGGCGTAAAAATGATAGATGCGGTATTTCTCGTTCTCTTTGGGGGGTGCAACTGAAACAGATCTGAACTTTTCGTACATCTTATCGACATCCTCTTTGTTCGCGTAAAAAAATGTGATCAACGTGTCGAGATCGGCCCGTTGGCTCTCGCAAAATCCGACCAGAAGATTTCCGTATCTCAGTAGGATACAGGCACCCTGATCGATCCACAATTCGCATCCGATACGTTCGATGTAAAAACTCTTCATGGCCTCCAGTTTCTGTGTACTGAAGAATACAATACCGCTGCCTTTGACCGGGTCTTCGCTCTGCGATCCTGGGCTCAAACTTCCGAACAGAAAAGCCAGGGCAAGTAACATTATGACAGATCTCATTCGTACCTCCTATTGTTTTTCAAAGCCTCTGGGGTTCGAAGTTGACGAGTTCGAGAACGAGGCTTTGCCTCATTTTTTCTTAGCTTTCGAGGTATTCCAGGGCCAGGCTGGTCATGAGCAAAGTTCCTTGGGATAAGGACTTTTCATCGATATCGAAGGCGGGATGATGGTGGGGGAGATCGAATTCGTCCCCCGCACCGAGAAACAAAAACGCGCCGGGAACCTTTTGCAGATAATAGGCAAAATCCTCACCACCCATGACCGGATCGATCTCCGCGATCCTATCCTCCCCGAGTGTTTTCCTTGTTATGTCCATAACAAAATTTACCATAGCCTCGTCATTGACCACGGGAGGATAGCCTTCCTCATAAATAAACTCCACGGATGCGCCCATTGCGGCGGCTGTTCCTTCGGCAACTTCTTCGAGACGCTTTTTTGCGATGTCCTTTATTTCCGGTTCAAAGCTGCGCACCGTGCCCGTCAACTTGACCTCGCCAGGAATGATGTTGTAAATGGTGCCGCCCTCTATCGTTCCGAAGGATACGACCGCAGGCTTCAGGGGATCGATATTCCGGCTGACGATGCTCTGGACGTTCAGCACGGTCTGCGAAGCCACAAGGATCGGGTCCACAGTCTGATGCGGCATAGAGCCATGCCCGCCTTTGCCCTTTACGGTTATCGTGAAGGCGTCCGGCTGTGCCATCATCGGCCCTTTGACAACCCCGACTTTTCCGGTCGGCAACGGAACCCAAAGATGCAGGCCAAAAATGGCGTCCACGTCATCGAGCGCCCCCTCTTCGATCATCTGTTTGGCTCCGCCGGGAATGCGTTCTTCAGAGGGCTGAAAAAGGAAGACCACACGGCCCTTGAACTCGCTTTTTCTCTGGGCAAGAAGCTTCACCGCCCCCATGAGAATGGCCATATGCCCATCATGGCCACAACAGTGAGCGGCCTCCAGATTTTGGGATATGTACTCCTTGTCTCCCTCTTCCTTCAAAGGGAGGGCATCGATGTCGGCTCGAAGGGCGACTGTTTTGCCTCCCGCCTTTCCCTGAAGAACACCCCTCAATCCTGTTCCAGCCATGAGTTCGACAGGGATATCGAGACTCTCCAGATATGCCCGGATGACCGATGAGGTTCTTTTCTCCCGGAATGCGACCTCCGGATGGCGGTGGAAGTCCCGACGCCATTCGATGAGCTGTTCAGCGATATCCTCCACATCCTTTTTTAAACCTTCGCACATATCTGTCTCCCTGCCTCTTTATGCAAAGAAGCATATAAGATTTCAAACTTATGAACTCCGGTAATTAAGAATAATCTCGGGTGTTCATAAAAACATTCTCACGCATTTTTGACCGACCCATTTTTTACCCACATACACTTAGAGAGTATCCAACCGTTTCGGTTTTGTTTTCAACGACACGGCTACAGTAAGGAATCCATTGACCAAAAGCCCCACAAAACCCGCGTTCATTCCCAAAAAGGGATCGCGGCCGGTGAGGATGAGGAAGGCCACGATGGCTATGCCGACTCCAAGACCCGTAAACACCCCCGATTTGGTCACACGCTTCCAGAAGAGGCCGAGGACCACGCCCGGAAAGAACTGACACACACCGTCATAGCCCAGGATAAGGAGATTCACCAGTTCATTGGGAAACAAAATGGCAAAAACAAGCGCAAAAGTTGTTATGACAAGCACCATAATCCTGGATAACCGCAACACGGTCTCTTCCTTGGCCCGGGGCCGGAAACCGGCCTGATACACGTTCTTCGCCAAAAGCGTCGATGCAAAAAGCACCAGGATCGCCGATGGCACCATGGCCGTCACAGCTCCCGCGGCGCCCACGAATCCCATGAACCAGGGAGGATAGGTCCGGTTCACCAGCTCCAAAAAGGCCATATCGCCGTTCTTGAGTTCGGGGATCACCAGGAAGGCCGTGAATCCCACAAAAAATATGAGGAGGATCGGGATCTGGTAGAAGGGCATAATGATGGCATTTCTTTTGATGACTTTGTCGCTTTTTGCCGAGAAGGCCGACCCGAAGACATGCGGCCACATGTAAAAACCCAATCCTGTGAGCAGAGCCGTGGACATGACCCATCCCACATCCATGTTCGGTGTCGATCCAGGAAACACGAGGTGTTCGGGCATTTTGGCCATGAGGGCATCGAACATTTTCCCGGGGCTTCCGAAGTAGATAGCGGGCACTCCGATCCCCACCACGCCGACAGCCGCCAGCATCATCACATCCTTGATGATCGCGACCCATGCCGCTCCCCTGAGTCCGCTGGTGTAAACAAAGGCGCAGGTCAGGATAAACGCCAAGAGTATAGCGGCGTTAGACGGGATCGCCCCGTTACTGGCGACCTCGACGATAAATCCCAGCCCCGCCAGTTGGAGCTGCAGGTAGGGGATGATGGAAAACACTCCGATGAGAGCGACACAAACACCCAGAGACCGACTGTCATAACGTTTGATGAAATAGTCGGGCTGT
>JASFEP010000148.1:0-9803 GCA_050124775.1 Candidatus Aminicenantota bacterium | reverse complement strand
ATGGGCGTCTGATGCCGCGTCGATCAACTGGGCAGTGATCCGCAGATCATGGCCCGCTTTTCTGACGCTCCCCTCTAAAACGTACTGGACATTCAATTCTCGTCCGATGGTTTTGGTGGCCTTTCGAGTCCCCTTGAACATCATGGCTGTATTGCGGGATATGACTCGCAAGCTCCGGATCGTTGAAAGGTCAGAGATGATCTCCTCGGTCATACCGTCACAGAAATATTCCTGTTGGGAATCAGGGCTCAAATTCCCGAACGGCAGCACAACGATGGATTTCTCGGATCCAGAAAACGTAGGAAACAATGACCTTTTCAGGTCTTCAATGAGCGTTTGGATATCTGGATATCTTTTTTCGGAATCCTTATTGAGTGTCTTGGATACGATATCCTCCAGGTACTTTGGGATATCTGGCTTGAGCGAAGAAAGAGGTTTGGGCTCCTCATTCAAGATAGAGAAGATCAGGGCTTGATCGTGACTTTTTTTAAAGGGCCGCTCTCCGGAAAGCATCTCATAAAACATCGCTCCCAACGACCAAATATCTGTCCTTCGATCGATGTCCTCTCCCTTTGCCTGTTCGGGTGACATATAAGCGACGGTACCGATAATCATCGAAGTCTTGGTGAGGTCCACTCCCGATGACAATTTCGCCAGACCAAAATCCGTGATTTTCACTTGACCTTTTTCTGTCAGCATAATGTTGGCAGGTTTAATGTCTCTGTGAACGATCCCTTTCTCGTGAGCTTCATTGAGTCCCCCTGCGACCTGTATGGCAATATCTTTAGCCTCATCTATATCCAGCGGTCCATCCTTGAGCATCTCTTTTAGGCTTTTGCCTTCGATATATGACATGGCAATGAAGGCCTGACCCTCAGCCTCATCGACCTCGTATACAGTACAGATATTCGGATGTTCTAACGCAGCTGCAGCCTGAGCCTCTTGAACAAACCTATCCTTTGCTGCTTTGTCTTCTGTCAGCTCAGCCGGCAGGAATTTGAGGGCCACGGTACGCTTTAATCGAGTATCCAGAGCCTTATAGACGACGCCCATCCCACCTCTACCCAGTTCGGATAGGATTTTATACCTACCAGCAATGGTATTAACAGTGGTGACTGGGGGTGTTCGAAGGGTCTTGGTTACGGAGGAAGGGGTGAGTTGTGTGCCGCACTCATTGCAGAATTTGGAATCATCAGGATTTTTTGTGCGGCATCGAGGACATCGGATAGTCATTTTTTACCCCTGAGCTGTGCGGAGAAAAGAATATCAATTCTTCAAAACGGAGTCAAACTAAACTTGTCAAATCCCCCTAGACTTGCCAATTGAGCTGAATCCGAATCCTAGCTGAAGGAGTTTTCCAAGGGGATTATGACATCGGCCATATGAATCAGCCCTGGTGACCGTGATTCAATTTTCTCGATCGTTCTGCATGGCAGACCAAAAAGACCAGCATGGCGATCCAGATCACTGCCTGTGCCGTTTGAAAAGGCACCCCCCAGGGGGGAGGCAAACGATAGAGTGTCCCTGGAACGAGCAATCCTCCCCAAGATAAGAAAAGCAGTAACCCTGCTTTAATATCCGAGTTTTGAGAGGAGATTTCCTTCCCGGCTATCCGCAGAAGAGCGATCATGGGAATGACTATCAGCAGATCATCGTAAAGGCGGTGGTAGATCCAGAGGCGGGCGACGATCGCCACCACACCCAGTTGAAGCCACAGGTCGCTGTGTCTGTGGCGATAACACCAGAACCCCAGCGCGAGGAACACAGCCGAAGCCGCGGGAAATGCCCATGCCTCCAGATTCAAACTGCCGGACCAGGCATACAGATTTGCGTATCCGCGGTGCGTGAAGACCCCCGAGCTGTGATATTTTATGCCTTGGAAGAATTCGAACAATCCGTCCTCTCGAAATGAGAAGCTGAAGAGTGTGAGAGCGGCATAAGATGTCACGACAACCATCAGAATCCTCAGGGAGCCTGCAGCAAAAAGAACGATCCATAGAAAAGGGAGTGTGATCGTCGGTTTGACGAGTGCAAAACACAGGAGAGATGAAGCCAATAGGATTGTCCCCCAATGTCGCCTGCCGTTCTCTATGATCAAAATGCTGACCAGCAGCGGAAAAACGATGTGCAGCGTGAGCTGGCCGTTCCCTATGGTGATGGCTGTCGGGTAGATCGCAAGAAGAAAGACGAACCAAAAAAGGCGCTCGAGCCGCATTTTCGATCCAATGGCTTTTGTAAATAATAAAGCGAGTCCGATAAGCAGTGCGGTCGACGTCAGTGCCCATAGCCATCTGGAAGCTGCCAATGGAAGCCATCCATAAAAAAGCCAGAATAGCGGATATGCCGCCGGCGGGTACATCGCAGGAAAAGGTCTTCCTGAAAACCAATCGAGTGTGTAGTTGCTAATAATGTGGAGATCGATGGCGCCCGGAGGACAGGAGTCAAAGAGCAGGCGCCAGAATTCATAACCCAATCGCGCTGTAGCGGTGACTGTCATCAAAACCAGGCCGCAACGCAGCAATTTTGCTCGATGCCTCTGCCACCAATTCCGGATTTTCTCTTCCTGCATTACACATAGCATCGGAAAATTTCAAATCAATTGCAAGGAGATACTTTTGAGTTCAAAGATATGAAGAATGCCCCCTGTCCGGGCGAACCATTCACACCGGGGAAAGTGAGGCAGGGTTTCCTATTCGAACCACCAATGGGGATAGCCTGAAATTATTCTTCAGGAATTTGAAATTTTCCCGATTTTCCACTTATTGTTGACTCTTGAATCGGGCCTTTGTTAGAATCAATACGATGAATAATCGAGTGGCCCTTATGTGTGTGCACTTAGCCGCCACTCTCAATTAGAGGGAACCACGATAAGCGCTCATATGACACAAAGAAGCATTCAAGAGCGTGTCCGCAACACCCAATCGCGTCTATGAAACATCCACATTTGAAATATTCGGCGAGAATCCATCCATTATCCCACGCCTCCGCTCGATCGGGGCTGAAATCAGTGCTTTTGCTGCAGGAAGGATGGGTGATCGCCAATCACATTCTGGTCTCCTTTCATGTGGCGTTTATTTCCTCTGTGCTGGCACTTCCCGCTGTCGAGATCTTCAAGGGGGAAGTGCTGCGGTTCATCTTCGCCAGCCCTGAAACGATCATCTCGGCACTTTTCATGTATACAAGCTTTCATACTGGGATCGCACTTCATGAGATGGGCCATTTCCTTACAGCTGCAAAACTCAATGCGCTCAATGACAACTCCCAGAAGTCAGCCAACCGGTTGCTCCGTGGGAATCTGCTCCGGCGACTTTTGGGATTGATACAGATCTTCCTCATGGCGCCCTACGGGAAGGCCAGCGGGATAAAAAAAGAAGGGCTTAATTATTATCCCGACGCACCCTATAATTTCGCCGTTGCCGCAGCGGGGCCTCGAATGAGCCGCAACGTGGCGCTGGTCTTTTTACCGCCGGCGGCGGTTTTTTTGACAGCGGGTCTTTTTCTCGATCTGACGGTTGCCATCTATGCCGGACGTCTGTGTATGGGCATCGGAGTTGTGGCGTTTCTCGACCGCCTTTTCGCCGACCCTGGAAAATACAAAGAGTTTCGCCAGAGGGAGCACCGCGCCAGGGAAAAAGCCGCATCCGTGAGTCAGGGCGAAGCCTGGTGGGAAGCTGCACTTACTGCGCGCGACCGCATGCTCAACTACCGGATCCAGGAGATCACACACCCTCATTTGGGACCCGTCAGCGCCCCTTGGCAATTCCGCAATTGCGGCATGGGAGGACGCCACACCGAAAAGGAATATCCCGAATCGAACATCAGTATGCAGGAAGCGATGTTCCTTATCTTAGGAGCACGAGACTATCAGGAAGCTCAGGAGATGACTGTACGGCTTCAGAACCGCCTCAAGGAGATCATCGAAAAGGCCGAGGGCTGCCGTGTCATGGGCATCGGCCTCGAAGGAGGCATCGCCCCATACATCGAAAGGGGGACTTATCCCCTTCCGGAATTACGCCTGTGGGCTATGATGAAACGCACCATAGAGGATTGCGGCTACCGCCCTGGTATCGATGTCGCTATCGCTCTGGACCCGGCTATGTCCGAGCTCGAGATCGCCTACCGAAAACAGTTCAAAGTCCCTGACAGTGTGGGCATGTACTTATTCTGGCGCGACAAAGCTTTGGCCGTGATGAGCAGAGAGGAGATCCTGGATCTTTATATCAAAGCCATCAGGGAGTACGAGATCCCGATCCTTTCTATCGAGGATGGATTCTCGGAAAACGACTTCGAGGGCTGGGAACGATTGCTCTCCGAGTTGGGCGACCGTATTTTCGTGATCGGTGACGATCTGGTGACTACGAACGATGCCACGATCGCAATGGCCGCATCCAGGGGGCTCATAAACACGGTCCTTATCAAGGCAAACCAAATTGGCTCCCTCTATGAAACCATTATCGCTATGCTCGTTGCCTTGGGCAAAGGGATGGAGCTTGTCGTATCGCACCGCTCCAAAAGCCCTAACGACGACATGGAAGCGCAGATCGCGCTGGCGGTCAATGCTCTCGGCCTCAAAGCTGGCGGGGGAGCTAACACGGAGCGGTTGGTCAAGTACCATGCCGTGACAGAGCTCATGCAGCGCGGTCTGGATGGAAGCGAAAGGCATGAGGTCAAAACGGAACTGAGTCCCATCATCCAAAGAATCTATGCCTATGAAGAACCCACAAATGCGGGAATTCCCACTGTAGGTGCAACCGTCGAGTTTACCCTGCCCGATTCAGGCGTGGCATTAAAATTCAGGGGAGCCACACCACTCGGGACCTCCGCAGGTACGGGTGAGGCTATCCATCTTGTCGATGCGGTATTCGAGCACGCGGAATATCCCGAGGCCATCGATCGGCATCCGGAACTCTTCATTGAGAGTGAACCGGGTTTATACGCGTTCAAAGAAAGCGTCAAAAAAGCACAGATCAGAGAGCTGGATGACGATCAGCTTCTTGCACTTTTCGATCGCGCGCAGAGATATGAAGGAAAGGGATGCCTCAACGCGATCGAGAACATCAGCACAGTCATCGCTCCGGCATTCGCCAAAAAGGTCACTACAGGGCTGACGCTTAAAGACATCGATCAGATCTTGCTTTCTCTCGAGCTTCATGTCGCCGAGCGCCGGGGGAAGACCCCTCATACGACATCCGCGAAGGAACGTATCCATGTGATGCAAAGGAAGCAGAACCTCGGGATGAACGCCATGCTATCTGTCTCTTTAGCCATGGCACGAGGTTTAGCGCACCTCAAGGGCCAGGACTTGTATGAGATGCTTCGTGAGGAAATGCTCTCGATCATCGAGAAACTCGCCCAGATGAACAGCATCAAGATCGAAGGCAGTCGATTCAAACACTACGTGAGCGCCCTGCAAAAGGTGAACGAGGCACTCCAACAACAGGGAAAGCAACTCCACGAAGTGTTGCGCAATTTAACAGGAATTTACAGGGAAGCTTATAGAGACTCCGAAGAGGAACTATCATGGCGTGCTGAGCATCTCCAAGAGAAAGAAAGGGCCTCTGTGATAAGCCTGCCCGAAGAAGAACCGGTGACAGAGAGAAAACCTTCTGCGGCGACACAGGTTGCAAAGCCGGGAGCACTGACCGGAGAAGAAGAGGCCTCGCTCACCCGTATCAACACGGAACTCTTTATGGTCTATCGAGACGGGTCTGACAGCCGAACCCGGCACGATGCATTATACAAATACATAAAGGTCAAACAAAACATCGCCCGTCGGACCGAACGCTTCGGGATCATTAACAACCATGTATTCATCACAGCCGACCAGATGTTCATCCCCTATCTCATGGGGGACACCCTCGTTGTGCATAACGTCCACGATGGAAAAAGCGAAACCGTACTCACCCTCCCTCTCCCTAACGGAAAGATCTTCACGGATGAATTTTTGCGGCAAGTGGCCGGCGTAAAAGGCGATGTCATTGACCTGGAGAACGAACTCTGCTTCCTTGAGGCCCGTCGGGCTGGACCTGTAAGGGTGGGCAGGATCCGGGATTTTGTCGAATATCTCTGCAAAATCAACGAGAGTGCCAACCGCAGCGAGGCCGTGTATGTCCTTCGGAATCTAGTCGCCCGTTTAAGCCTATTTTCTTTCAAAAAACAGCTCAACACAAAAAACCTGCAGTCAGAAGTGCACAGTCTATTCAAGGAACTGAAACGTTTCATCAATTCTCCTCTCTCCGGCCGCCTCCCTTTTCTCGTGCGCATGCTCGTTCGAGATATCGCTGCAGTTGTCACAAGGCCAAAACTCATCGATCGATTGTGGAACGAAACGATCAATCTTGCCGAGATCCACATTCGCGGGAGTGCAATCGTCAACGAGCTCCGGCGCAGCACACACCATGCCATGGGCAGGCATACTCTCAAGCTCGCTACCGCCTACCTGGCTTTTTTAAAAACGGGAGAGACCAAGGACCTGGAAGAGGTGGGAGCCCCCGCCCTTGCGCCGGCTGACAAGAAAGCCCGAAAACTCGAAAGACCCAGACAGTCTGTGGAGCACATCATCGAAGACCTCGAACAGCTCTTGGGCAGCTCAGAGACTATCAGCCGTATCCATGAGTGGCAGATCGAATACGATTCGATGCTCATCCGGTGCGAATTCGGCAAGAGCCTCGTCGATGAGCTGAAGGCTGTTGTGGATGGAATGAAGGACAAAAACAGATGGGTTTATTATCACCATCTCCGGATTATCAAGAGCCGCATCCTGGAGTTTTGCAATCAGCTGCCTGTAGCTAGAGATTCTGTAGAGAATTTGGACGACCTTCTCAAGCTCAAGCCTGACGATCCATCCTTCGATGCGGAACAAGCCGAAGAGACTCTGCGGAGTTGTATCGATCTGTTCATCAAAGATGCCCGATTGGCCTATCAGGCCGACATATTCGGAGAGCTCGACGATATCATCGCGGCCTACGATACTCACGAATTCTACGCGGTTTTCACGAGGATCTCTCAACTGCGTAAGAGCCTGCGAGATTCCCTCGATAAGAGAGCATTTCCCGAACAACGCCTGATGCTCCTACAGCTCGACTGCCTTCTTGAAGAGATGAGCTACCTCGCTTTGCGCCAGATAGCCAGCGAATATCAGGAAAAAGGTGTCGATTTCGCCCAGTGTTTGGAGATCATACACGCATGTGTGTTGAGCCTCACTCATGACGGGCTTCATTCGCGACAGCTCCATGACCTTGCGTCTATGCTCAGGAATACGAACAGGACTTACGCGGAAGTCAGGAATATCCTTGAGCAGATCCACCGCAACTACCACCATATCGTCCAGCGGGTGATTACTCCGTTCGAACGGCAGCGGGAAAAAATCGGTTTTAGTGAGGAGGAGATTCAGGCTGCACTCGCCAATATGAAGCGATACATGCACGACCTCAACAGCATCGCGTATTTTACAGACATTGCCCTCTCTTTCATCGAAACGAAGGATGAGGACGAGCTAAGCATGGCTGGCGTCGCTGCGGACTCAAATTCATCCCGCATGCCCTCCGAGATCGTTCATCTGTCCCACAAAGGGGAGATCAAGAGGAGAGTCGAAAGCGAGAACCCATCATCGAACCTTCGCAATCTCTACGGCAGTAAAGGTTCCGGTCTCATCTACATCAGTTATTTGAACTTGCCAACCCGGGATGGTTTCATTCTTCCCACAACTCTGGCGAAAAGCGGTCTGCAAAATCATGTTGAGAAGGATTTCGAGAAAATGGTCGTCGGGCATTTGAAGATCCTCGAGGCAGACATCGCCAAGCGCGACGGTGTCACAAAGACATTCGGCAGTCCCACACACCCTCTGCTGGTTGCTGTTCGGGGTGGCTCTGTCTTTTCCATGCCAGGAATACTCTCTACAGTGCTTTTTGTGGGCATGAATGATGAGATCGCGAGCAGCATGGCTGTGGAGGATCCATGGTGCGCCTACGATGCGTACAGGCGTTTTTTAGCGATCTACGGACAGGCAGTCTGGGGCGTCGATATCGAATCATACAATATCGTCGAAGAAACCAAGCACCGCTACAAGGTGAAATACAAATATGACCTTCCTTGGGAGGCGATGAAAGAGATCGCCGAGTGGACGAAAGACATCCTGCGCGAGAAGGGACATGCCGATGCTCTGGAGGAAATCCTCAGAGATCCGATCAAGCAGCTTTTTACAGCCATACGTGCCGTTTTTCGCTCCTGGGACTGTGAGGCGGCGCAAAGATTTCGAGAGATCAAGGGGATTTGCAATTCCTGGCATACGGTCGCGATCATCCAGGAGATGGCATTGGGCAACCGGAAGAACGAAGAGATCCGTATCGGAATGGACGAGACGCGGGCCTCATTGACCGGAGTGATACCGCGGACGCGGGTGACCAAGCTGGGTTTGCGTGCCCATACGGGCGACTTCAAGTTCTCTGCTGCAGGGGAAGACCTTGTGGCCGGGCTGACAAAATCGATATCGTTCAGGCCTATCAAGGATCTCGAAACGTATATGCCGATGCTTAACAGACGTTTGCGACACAATGTCGCCAGATTGAGACGGTTCATGGGAACGGATCAGGAGGTGGAGTTCACGGTCGAAAATGGTGTTCTGAGCATTCTGCAGTCACGGGCGGCAGAGGTCGGAAAGAATACGGAAGAAAGGGCATTCGAGGATCCCGGAGAAGAAGCCACTCATGGGATCGGGATCCGCGGGAGCGCTTTCCGCGGTGTCGTTGCTTTCGATAAAAAGGACCTCAAGGATATCACCAAGGAAAATCTTTCCAAAAGGGACGATGTGGATGGTGTGATTTTGCTCCTGGAAAGCCCGGCACCTGAGCAGATCCCGTTGATACTATCCGCAGATGCTCTGCTTTCCTCCAAGGGAGGTTCGACATCACACGCCGCCATAGCGATCAACGGGATCGAGGATAGGGACTACAGTGCCGTGATGAGCGCCACTGGCCTTCAAGTGAACACACGAAAGCACGAAGCCGTAATCACGGAGAAAAACGGAGATGTCCGCCACGTGATCCGAAAGCACGACGTGATATCCATCCACGGGACGACCGGAAACGTCTACGTGGGCACCCGTCCCACGCTCTGATCGAAAGCACGAATATCGCTTTATTCCCATTCCGAGGAGAGCTCTATTTGTCGAATCCCCCTCCAGAACAACACGATCTTTGAATTAGTAAAAAACTTATCTTATGTGTACTTTGGAGATCTAGCGAGGACGTTTTTACTCAATAAAACACTAAGTCATCAATAACCATAACCGACGGGCCTCTGATCAGCAGAATTTCGATATTAGGTGATCCAGAACTGACCGACAGTGTTTGCATTGTGTTCGATAGAGTTAGACTGTCTTCATCCACTAAGGAAAGAGTCGCGCTATAAGCCCTAATTTTTGCATTAGATCCACTCCAGGAATTACTGCCAACTTTCAAAGAAATATATTCGACAGGGTGATCGAACTTGAGAATTGCCGGTAATCTGGGTTTGGTCCCATCAGCATTTGTCGCGCCGCTATTATAGCATAACGCATTAGGCTCGCTGTAACCGGTTACACTAAATGAGTAAGCTTTGAGCACACATCCATGACCGCCAATGAATGAAACTCCAGTATCTCCACTCACCCAAGTCTCGAGAGGGAGAGTATCTACAAAACCATCCGGCGGTTCGAATGTTACGTCTCCATAAATCGTCTTGTCTCGCGGGGATAATAATATGCCATCAATGACATCATCTTTGTGAGTTGCAGATGAAATTGCAAGTGTCACAACAACAATGAG
>JASFEP010000147.1:0-9880 GCA_050124775.1 Candidatus Aminicenantota bacterium | reverse complement strand
TTCAATACCTTCGTTATCGCCGCCGTCAACGTCGTCTTCCCATGATCCACATGCCCAATCGTCCCTATGTTTAAATGCGGCTTCGTCCTCTCAAACTTTGCCTTAGCCATTCGCCTTACCTCCTAATTCTTTGATCTTTAAATCCTGAGTGGAAAACGTAACAAAAGATGTTCTGCGAATCATCTCGCGGTCTCTGTCTTGCTTTTCTTTCATATTTAAATCTCTCTCTTTTTATATTTTACGTTTCACACTACACCTTATAGTCAGTGAAGAGGCACACGACCTTCTATCCTTGCGATGATACCTTCGCTCACCTTCGGAGGGACGGCATCATACTTCAAAAATTCCATGGAAAAGACACCTCGCCCTTGAGACAAGGTCCTCAAGATCGTTGCGTACCCAAACATCTCAGCCATGGGGACATGGGCTCTCACTTGACGGGATCCCCCGCTCATCCCCATCTCCTCGATCTTGCCCCGTCTCGCGTTGATATCGCTCACAATATCTCCGAGATATTCATCGGGACAGAGGACGACGAGATCCATAATGGGTTCGAGAAGTATCGGCCTGGCTTTTACAGCCGCTTCCTTAAAGGCCAAAGAACCTGCTATTTTAAAAGCGATGGGAGTGGAATCTTCTTCATGGTAGGATCCGTCTATGAGAGTGACGCTTACATCCGTCACTGGGAAACCCGCCAGGATCCCCGCCTCCATCGCCTCCCTGACTCCGTCCTCAATAGAGGCAATGAATTCACCAGGGATGATGTCCTTCTTGATTCGGGATAGGAATTCGAATCGTTGCCCTCTTTCCATGGGGCCGATATTCAAAACACAATGGCCGTATTGTGTTTTGCCCCCAACTTGACGGGTATAATTGCCCACACCCTCCGACGGCTGTGTGATACTTTCCTTGTAGGCCACTTGTGGTTTCCCCAGGTTAGCTTTCACTCCGAATTCTCTTGCCATCCGGTCCATGAGAATCTCAAGATGAAGCTCTCCCATACCGTGGACGAGCATTTGACCTGTCATGGGATCGGGCAGGACTTTGAATGTAGGATCCTCTTTCGTTAATTTTTCGAGGGCGTCTGCTAATTTTACGTGTTCGCTCCGCGATTTGGGTTCGATATGGGCCGAGATCACAGGCTCAGGAAAGGTTATGGTTTCCAGCACTATAGATCTATTTTTGGCACAAAGTGTATCGCCCGTCGAAAGGCTTTTCATAGAACCGAGAGCAGCAATATCACCCGCAAACAGCTCATCGACATCTTTCCTTTTGTTCGAATGCATTTCCAGTATGCGCGTGATCCGTTCTTCTTCGTCTTTGGTCGAGTTGTAAACAGTAGACCCGACACGAATTTTTCCCGAATAAACGCGGACGAAGGACAGGGTGCCCACATAGGGATCATTCATAATCTTGAATACAAGTGCCGAAAAGGGCTCTGAATCGGAAGCATGTCGTATCTCTTCCTTCCGTGTCCGCGGATGATGCCCGACGATCGGGGGAATATCAATGGGCGAGGGCAAATAGTACACAACAGCATCAAGCAGGGGATGGACCCCCTTGTTCTTGAATGATGCACCGAACAGTATGGGCACAAATTTCAATGCGATGGTGCCTTTCCTGATGGCACTGCGTATCTCTTCCGGTGAAATATCCGCTTCTTCCAGATATCGCTCCATCAATGCATCATCGATTTCGCTCAACACTTCCAACATCTCACTGCGCTTTTTTTCGGCCTTTTCTTTGTTCTCTTCAGAAATCTCCCTGACCTCATAGGTCGATCCAAGGAGGTCATCTCCCCAATCGAGCTCCTTCATCTCTATGAGATCCACCACACCCCTGAAATCCTCCTCTTGCCCAAGGGGCATTTGGATGACCAAAGGTTTGGCTGATAATTTTTCTCTCATTTCTTCGATAGCTTTCTCCGGATCCACACCGATCCTATCCATCTTATTCAAATACACAATCCGTGGGACGTTGTACCTGTCTGCCTGACGCCAGACCGTTTCAGATTGAGCTTCAACGCCTCCCACACTGCAGAGAATGATGATAGCCCCATCGAGGACTCTGAGAGAGCGCTCAACCTCTACCGTAAAATCCACATGACCGGGGGTGTCGATGATGTTGATCCGGCAGTTGTTCCAGCTGCAAGTGGTTGCAGCTGAAGTGATGGTTATTCCCCGCTCCTGCTCCTGAGCCATCCAATCCATGACGGCGGTGCCTTCATCCACTTCTCCTATCTTGTAAGTAATACCCGAGTAGAACAGGATGCGCTCTGTTGTGGTAGTCTTCCCCGCATCGATATGCGCCATGATACCGATGTTTCTGACCTGTTCGATAGGTATTCCTCGTTCCAACTCTGCACTCCATTTTGGTCTTCAAAAAATCCTTAATCAGGGAATCTACCATTTATAGTGGGCAAAAGCTCTGTTAGCATCTGCCATTTTATGTGTATCTTCTCTTTTTTTTATCGCTCCACCACGATTGTTGGCGGCATCCAAAATCTCGGCCGACAGCTTGTCAATCATGCTTTTTCCCGGCCTTTCCGCCGCATAGCGAAGGATCCACCGGACCGCAAGAGAGGTGGCTCGGTTTAGAGGAACCTCGATCGGGACCTGATAGGTCGCACCTCCGACCCTCCGCGATTTCGTTTCCAGCGTGGGCCGCACATTCTCCACTGCTTTTTCGAACATCTTCAATGGATCTTCTTTGGCTTTCTGCTTCACCTGTTCCATCGAGCTGTATACGATCCTCTCAGCCAGGCTCTTTTTTCCCTTTTTCATAACGGCATTGATGAATTTGGAGATGAGCGTGCTGTTGTAGAAGTGGTCGGGCTTCAACTTCCTCTTCTTGATGGTTCCTCTTCTGGGCATGTGTGACTCCTTTAGCTAGCGCTCCGTCTCTCTTTAGGCCTTTTACTCCCATATTTGGATCGGCCCTTCATCCTCTCTTCGACGCCTTCGCAATCCAGAGAGCCACGAATGACATGATAGCGGACTCCGGGGAGATCTTTGACCCGGCCTCCCCTAATGAGAACGATCGAATGTTCTTGAAGGTTGTGTCCGACTCCAGGGATATACCCCGTGACTTCTATATTATTCGTGAGCCTGACTCTGGCAACTTTCCGCATCGCCGAATTCGGCTTTTTCGGTGTTGTCGTAAAAACTCGGGTACACACCCCCCTCTTTTGGGGGCATCTTTCCAAAGCCGGAGATTTCCCTTTATATTTTTTCGGCGTTCGGCCTTTTCTTACCAGTTGATTAACAGTCGGCAATTCACTAACTCCTTATCTATGTGATAGTATTTTACATCCGTCTCGCCCAGGCGAAATACCACGAGACGAATGTCAGGATAATAGCAAAATTTACCCTTCTATGTCAAGGAAATTAAAACATTTAGCTCACTTCGGAGTCGCCGAGCTGAATGTCGATTTCCTCTCCGATCTCTTCCTCTCGATCCTCCCTGATCTCGATGTCACGGTAGAACTTATAGCCCGTGCCGGCTGGGATCAATCGTCCCATAATGATATTTTCTTTCAGTCGACGGAGGTGGTCGACTTTCCCGTACAAACTGGCTTCTGTCAGGACGCGCGTGGTTTCCTGGAAAGAAGCTGCAGCGATAAAACTGTCGGTGCTTAGAGCACTCTTAGTGATTCCCAGGAGAAGGGGTCTGGCTTTGGCAGGTTTCCCTCCCTCTTTCAGGATTTTTTCGTTCTCCTCTTGGAAATAGAATTTGTCCACTTGCTCATCGACCAGGAATTCTGTATCACCCACTTCTTCGACTTTAACCCAGCGCAGCATCTGTCGGATTATGATTTCGATGTGTTTATCATTTATGGCAACACCTTGAAGACTGTACACTTCTTGGATCTCGCGCAAAAGATACTCCGCCAACTCTTTCTCTCCCAGAACTTTAAGAATATCATGAGGATTCACAGGGCCATCCATAAGAGGTGTTCCCGCTCGGACTCTCTCCGCCTCTCCGGCACTCAGATGAGCTCCTTTGGGAATAAAATATTCTTTCTCACCACCCCGCTCATTATGAACCGTGAGCTTTCGGTTGCCCCTGACTAATCCTCCGTACTTCACCACACCATCGATCTCGGAAATGACAGCAGGAGATTTGGGCCGGCGGGCCTCGAACAGCTCTTCCGCTCTTGGCAATCCACCGGTAATATCTTTGGTCCGAGCAGCCTCTCTGGGGATCTTCGCAAGAATGGTCCCTGCGTAAACCTTATCAGCGTCCTTGACCTCGAGGTTAGCCCCAGAGGGCAAAAAATATTTCCGAAGGGTCTTTTTATTCTTATCCGTGATGAGGATCTGTGGTTGCATCTTCTCGTCTTTCGGATCGATGATGACAGGAGTGATCATACCTGTCCACTCATCCTGGACTTCTTCCATCGTAGCTCCAAGGACAACATCATGAAATTCGACGATCCCCGATTCCTCACTGATTATGAAAGTATTAAAAGGATCCCATTCCGCAAACTCCTGATGGGCCTTGACCTCCTCCAAGTCATTGACGAGAATGTTCGCACCATAAGGAACCTGATAATGTTCGATTTCGCGCTGTCGGTGGTCGAGTATGGCGATACTCGCATTCCTGTTCACGACGATGATGGAGCCTTCTTTATTGACAACAGATTTGAGATTATCGCTGAATTTCACTATCCCATCATTCTTGGCCTCCAGCTTTGACCTTTCGGCACCTCCCATAGCGATCCCCCCCACATGGAAGGTCCTCATTGTCAACTGTGTTCCCGGTTCTCCGATGGATTGGGCCGCAGTAATCCCCACGGCCTCCCCGAGCTCGACAAGAGAGCCTGTTGCCATATCACGTCCATAGCAGAGTTGACAAACGCCTCTCTGAGACTCACACGTCAGGACCGAACGTATCTTTATCCGTTCGATTCCAAGTTGCTCCAATATTTGGGCGACATCCTCGGTGATCTCTTCGTTGACATCGACGATCACCTCATTCGTATCGGGATGGAGCAGCTTTTCCAATGACATGCGGCCAACGACGCGGTCAACGAATGGTTCGATAAGCTCACCGTTTTCGACAATAGCTGTGATGTTCACACCTTTCAGCGTGCCGCAGTCGTGTTCGTCGATGATCACCTCCTGGGCCACATCGACAAGCTTGCGCGTAAGATAACCGGAATTCGCTGTTTTTAGCGCCGTATCTGCCAGGCCCTTCCGGGCACCATGAGTGGAGATAAAGTACTGCTGAACGTTCAATCCTTCGCGCAAATTCGAAATGATGGGCATCTCGATGATCTCACCAGAAGGTTTGCTCATGAGTCCTCTCATACCAGCTAGCTGCCGGATCTGCTGCTTATTCCCTCGAGACCCGGAATCCGCCATAACGAAGAGAGGATTCAATTCATCGCTCTCAAAGCTGACCTCGCGCATCTGCTCGATCATCGCATTTGACACTCTGTCTGTCACCCCACCCCAAATTTCGACAACTCGGTTGAACCGCTCTCTGGATGATATCACTCCTTCCTGATAGAGATTCTCGATTTTCTGGACTTCCTTCTGGGCCCTATCCACCAAACCCCTCTTTTCGCGAGGAATGATAAAATCATCAATCCCCAGGGAGAAACCTGCCAGCGTGGCATAGTGGAATCCTAATTCTTTCATTTCGTCCAAGACCCTGATCGTGGACTCGTGTCCCACCTTGAGGTAGGAATAATAGACAAGGCTCTCCAGGCCTTTCTTCTTTAACTTTCCGTTAACAAAGGGAATGCCCTCGGGAAGAATGTTGTTAAAAATGATCCTTCCCGGAGTTGTTTCGATGATTTTGTCGACAATGTCTGCAATGGGACAAGTCAAAACGGCCTGGTCATCATAGTAAATGGACAGGTTCATGAACGGACCTTTAAACTTGACCTTGATACCTGCGTGGAGTCCGATCTCTCCGTTCTCTAGAGCCAAAAGTGCCTCATCTGAAGAAGAGAATACCCGGCCCTCTCCTTTCTGCCGAGGCCTCTCCAATGTCAAGTAATAGCACCCCAAGACCATATCCTGGCTGGGGATCGCGAGGGGTCGGCCATGGGCCGGGGACAGGATGTTTTCTGTGGATAGCATCAGTGTCCTTGCTTCGACCTGAGCTTCGACAGACAGCGGGATATGCACCGCCATCTGGTCTCCATCAAAATCTGCATTAAAAGCGGCGCAGACCAATGGATGGATCTGAATGGCTTTCCCTTCGACCAGGATCGGTTCAAATGCCTGGATCCCGAGCCTGTGAAGAGTGGGCGCACGGTTGAGGAGTATGGGATGTTCTTTGACCACTTCCTCGAGATAATCCCACACTTCTGGCTTTTCCTGTTCATGCCATTCTCGGGCGATCTTGACACTGGGCACGAGGCCCTCTTTTTCGAGCTTATGGAAGATAAAGGGCTTGAACAATTCCAGGGCCATCTTCTTCGGGAGGCCGCATTGATTCAGCTTGAGTTCTGGGCCTACGACGATCACCGAACGCCCAGAATAATCGACGCGTTTTCCGAGCAGGTTCTGCCGGAACCGTCCCTGTTTTCCTCGAAGAGCTTCACTCAAAGACTTGAGGGGTCGCCTGTTCGCTCCCAGATGAACACGACCGCGTTTTCCGTTGTCGAAGAGAGCATCTACGGCCTCCTGCAGCATTCTCTTTTCATTCCTGATGATAAGCTCTGGAGCTTTGAGTTCGATAAGCTTCTTCAAGCGGTTATTTCTGTTGATGACTCTCCGGTACAGGTCATTCAGGTCGGAAGTTGCAAACCGTCCTCCATCCAGCCTGACGAGCGGCCGGAGATCAGGAGGGATGACAGGAATGACATCCAGGATCATCCACTCGGGACGATTCCCAGAGGTTTTGAGAGCTTTGAACACCCGCAGCCGTTTAGCATGGCGGAGTTTCCGCTGTTGGGATGTCTCCGTCTTCATCAGCTTCCGCAGTTCCTCACTCTCTTTTTTGATGTCTATCCGCTCAAGGATCTTTTTAATCGCTTCCGCACCGATGGACACTTCCAGCTTATCCCCGAACTTTTCCTGAGCCTCCTTGTATTCCTCTTCACTCAGCAGCTGTTTGACCTTATAGGGAGTATCCCCGGGATCGATCACGATGTAGGATTCAAAATAGAGGACTTTTTCAAGATCTTTGATGGAAAGGTCCACGACCAGACCGATACGGCTTGGAGTCCCTTTAAAAAACCATATGTGTGCCACTGGAGATGCCAGCTGGATATGCCCCATGCGCTCGCGCCTTACCTTGGATCGTGTAACTTCAACACCACATCGTTCGCAGATAATCCCCCTATATTTCATCCGTTTATATTTGCCGCAGAGGCACTCGTAGTCGTTGATGGGTCCGAAAATCTTCGCGCAAAACAAACCATCTTTTTCGGGTTTGAAGGTTCTGTAATTGATCGTTTCAGGCTTAACAACCTCTCCCCAGGACCAGCTCTTGATCTTTTCGGGTGAGGCGATCGAGATCCTGACCTGATCGAAATCAACCTTGGGTTTCCCCCCCATGGCATGCCTTGTATCCATCATTGCTCTCCTTTAAGGATCTGGGGGACATCGATTCCCCAGGGCAATATTTCTTCCTTATCCGCCTTCTCCAGCTCTACGTTCAAGCACAGGCTCTGGAGCTCGCGGATCAGGACATTGACCGATTCGGGCAGACCGGGTGTGAAATCCAGATCGCCTTTGACGATCGATTCGTAAATCTTTGCTCGTCCCTCCACATCATCGGACTTCGCGGTTAGCAACTCCTGGAGTGTGTAGGCAGCACCGTAAGCTTCAAGAGCCCATACTTCCATCTCGCCAAAACGCTGTCCGCCGAACTGGGCCTTCCCACCCAGAGGTTGCTGCGTGATGAGCGAATAAGGTCCTGTCGATCGTGCGTGGATCTTATCATCAACAAGATGGTAAAGCTTCATGATGTAGATATACCCCACAGTGACTTCATGGTCGAGAAGTTTTCCCGTTATGCCATCATACAGAGGGACTTTACCGGATGTGGGAAGGTTAGCCTTTTTCAAGAGATCTTTGATCTCCCCCTCTCCGATACCATCGAAAACAGGTGTCGAGATCCATAAACCGAGTTCTCTGGCTGCCCATCCCAAGTGGGTTTCCAAGATCTGCCCCACATTCATCCTTGAGGGAACGCCCAGAGGATTCAAGACGATCTCGACCGGAGTTCCGTCCGGCATCCGGGGCATATCTTCTTCAGGAACGATCTTAGCTATGATTCCCTTGTTGCCGTGCCGTCCCGAGACTTTGTCGCCCACCGAGAGCTTTCGTTTCATCGCGACATAGACCTTGATAACTTGGATAACACCGGGCGAAAGCTCATCCCCTTTTTTCAGGGCATCTGTCTTTTCCTTGTGAATGGCTTTCAGAGCTTCTATCTGGCGTTTGACCTTTTTTTCTATATCCGCAATTTTTTCATCCCTCTCTGCGTTCTTCTTCACCTTGGATTTGAGTTTGGAAATTTCACCGGGTTGCAAAGAATTTAAAACTTTATCCGTGAGTTTTGTGCCTTTCTTTAACTCCACTTCCTCAAGCTTGATATCCTTTTCCAAAACCTCACCATTGAGGACGCTCTTGATCTTTCGTTCCTTCTCTCCATCGAGGATAATGATCTCATCGTCCAAGTTTCTTTTCATCTTGGAGATCTCATCTTTTTCGATAGCCTTTGCCCTCGGACCTTTTTCAATGCCTCTGCGTGAAAATACACGGACATCGATCACAGTCCCTTCGATCCCTGGGGAACAGTACAGAGACGCATCCTTCACATCTAGAGCTTTTTCTCCAAAGATGGCTTTGAGAAGCTTTTCCTCAGGAGAGAGTTGCGTTTCCCCTTTGGGCGCGACTTTGCCGACCAAAATATCTCCAGATTTCACTTGCGCGCCGATGCGGACGATCCCGTTCTCATCGAGATTTCGAAGCAGGTTTTCCGGCACGTTGGGAATATCTCTCGTTATCTCCTCAGGTCCAAGTTTCGTATCCCTCGCTTCGATCGATTCCTCGACGATATGAAGGGATGTGAAGATGTCATCCTTTATCAATTTTTCGCTGACGATGATCGCATCCTCGAAATTGTATCCTCGCCACGGCATGAAGGCACAAAGCACATTTCTTCCTAAAGACAGCTCCCCTCCATCAGTACAGGAGCTATCAGCCAAGATCTGCCCTTCCTCTACTTTATCTCCCTTGCGCACTATGGGCCGATGTGTCAAGCAGGTGTTCTGATTTGTCCGCAAGAACTTGGTCAAGACATAGAGATCGGTTCCCACATCGTATCCCTTGGAATCATCCTTCTCATCCACGCGGACGAGGATTCTTTCTGCATCGACGAATTCAACGACTCCTGCTCTGCGGCATATCACAACATCTCCAGATCCCTTCGCCACCATATGTTCGATACCCGTTCCTACCAATGGAGCTTCCGGTTTAAGAAGAGGCACGGCTTGTCTCTGCATGTTCGAACCCATCAAAGCACGGTTGGCATCATCGTGCTCCAAAAAAGGGATAAGCGATGTCGAAAGAGAAACGAGTTGTTTGGGAGACACGTCGATGTAATCGATCTGATCTTTTGGGAGCAGTTTAAAATCACCCAGTTGTCTCGCACTGATCAGGTCTCTGGTAAAAAAGCCTTTATCATCGACAGGAGCATTCGCTTGCGCGATGGTATGCTTTTCTTCTTCCCAAGCTGTCAGATAGAAGCAATAGGGTTCGACCAGGGGAAAATGTTTGATTCGTTTTTTTTCGATCTTTTTAATCTCTTTGTCGAGATCATCCTTCTCCACGATGTCCCCTACCTTAAACGCGCTGCCACCCGGATGAAGGATCCTCACATAGTCGATCACTCGGCCATTCCTGACCTTCCT
>JASFEP010000146.1:0-9884 GCA_050124775.1 Candidatus Aminicenantota bacterium | reverse complement strand
CTTCGCCATGATGAAGCCGGATTCACTCATAATGATATTGTCTTGGGGATTTAAGAATGCGATGCCGGTCAAGTAGATCAGCTCGGTCGTGCCATTGCCCACAAAGATATTCTCGGGGACCACTCCCAGGGACTGGGCCAGTTTTTCCCGCAACAGATAGCAGCTGTTATCCGGATAGAAATTGCATTCATCCAGAGAATTTCTGATAGCCTCGAGAGCCATGGGAGAGGGGCCCAAGGGATTCTCGTTGGAGGCCATTTTGCAGATCTCTCCTTCCAGCCCGAGTTCTCTTTGGAGCAATTCTATGGGTTTTCCTGGTTCGTATTGTTCGACTTTATAGACACAATCTTTAATAAGTTTTTTCATGGCTCCTGGTTGATTGAAACAGAGTTTTTCTTAAGATTTCCGGGAAAATAATTCCGAGATGCAGAATGTTCACAAAAGTCCTTAGGAAAAATAGCACAGAGAATTATGCCAGATTTGGGAACAAAATTCGAGCAGAAATTGTTATTTTTGACATCGTCAACGGCCTGTGCTATAAATTTTTTGCCTGAGGGAGGGCAAGATATGATCAGACAAATCAGTCATCTCGGGATAGCGGTCAAGGACCTCGAAGAGACCATGAGCTTCTACAGAACAGTCCTGGGTTTGTATCCATCCGCCCCCATTACTGGAGGGAAGGGCACCATCAAGGCCAGCATGATCAAGGTGGGAGAAGTCCACATCGAACTCCTCCAACCCTTGGGGAAAGAGGGTGTCATGGCCAAATTCTTGGAAAAACGCGGTGAGGGATTCCACCACGTCTGTTATGAGGTGGATGACCTCCATAAGGCTATCGCTTCCATCAAAAAGGAAGGTGTCGAGGTTCTCGGGGAACCGATGGACGGAGTCGAAGGATTGAGCATTTTTCTCCACCCGCGCGACACACATGGGGTTCTCACAGAGCTCGTTCAGAAAGATCAAAAAGATAGAGAGCAAACCACTGACTGAAAAGGGAGGAGACGCTATGAATTTCGAACTCACCGAAGAACAGACAATGTTCCGCGATATGGCCCGTAAATTCGCTGAGCAGGAGATCCTCCCCACTTTGAAAGAAAACATCCGCCAGGAAAAATTCGACCCAGGCATCATCAAAAAAATGGCGGCACAGGGGCTTTTAGCTCCCCACATGCCGGAGGAATATGGCGGATTGAATCTCGATTACGTCACCTCGGCAATCATCTGGGAATCTCTCTCGACCGCGAGCCTGGCGGTAACTCAGGCCGCTGTGAGCGGGCCCATCCAACCAGCAACGAACCTCCTGGATGCGGGATCCGAGGAACAAAAAAAGAAATACCTGCCCTCAGTTTGTAAGGGCGAAAAGATCATGAGCGGAGCCGTGGTCGAGCCCAATGCAGGGAGCGATTCCTCCATGATCGAGACAACAGCCGTGCGCAACGGCGAGCGTTGGGTGATCAACGGGACGAAGATCTTTATCACCAACGGAGAACTGGCAGACATCGTCCTGTTTATTGCCCAGACTGATAAGAGTAAAGGGCTTAAAGGGCTAGCGACCTTTATCGTGGAGAAAGAGACTCCCGGTTTCTCCTGCACTCCTCAGAAAGGGAAAATCAGCTGGCGGGGGGGAAGTGAGGGGACTCTGCGATTCGCCGACATGGAACTGTCCCTTGAAAACCAGGTCGGGGAAACGGGAAGGGCGTTGAGAGACGCCCTGCGAGGCATAGACACGGCCCGGCTGTTCTTGGCCGCAGGTGCTGTGGGTCTGGCCCAGAGCTGTCTCGAATCATGCATCAAGTATGCCCAGGAAAGGGTCCAGTTCGGCAAGGCCATAGGCGGTCATCAGCTGATCCAGGAGATTATCGCCGACATGGCAACAAGGATCGAGGCGGCCAGATGGCTCACCTACCGCGCCGCAGACCTGAAAACACGCGGAATCAGACACATCAAGGAAATGTCTTACGCCAAGTATTTCGCCACGGAGGCTGCACTCTGGATTGCGTCGCAAGCCGTAAAAATCCACGGCTCTTTCGGGACTATCGACGATTATCCTGTGGGCCATCACTATCAGGATGCGATCACAGCCACCATCCTGGGTGGTACAGCTCAGATGCATCAATTGACCATCGGCCAACAGCTTTTGGAGATCCCTGCATTCAGGTAAAAAAGGGAAACGAACATTGGAAGCACTAAAGATTTGACAATAAGTAACATTTTTTTTGAATAATTCGCATCAATCAGTTTCTGAAAGAAAGAGAGACGGTGGAAAAAAAATTCGATGCTATTGTGGTCGGTGCAGGACCTGCAGGCTGTCTTTGCGGATACACACTCGCTAAGGCCGGCCTCGAAACACTGATCGTGGAGCGGGGCAAATATCCAGGGGCGAAAAACATGTGGGGCGGGGCTTATTACGGCCCCCTCCTCCATGACATATTCCCTGATTTTTGGGAAGAAGTACCCGCCGAAAGATACATCAACAAAAGAAAATTTTCTTTCCTCACCGATGACTCTTCACTCTCCATGGAATTCACCACACGGCGATTCAAAGAGAAGCCTTATAACGGGTTCACTGTTCTCCGCGCTAAATTCGACAGATGGCTTGCATCCAAAGCCGAGCAAACCGGAGCCATAGTGGCCGCGGGCCTTCAGGCCGATGATCTCTTGTGGCAGGGTGTTCAAGTCTCGGGAATAAAAGCTGGTGGAGATGAGATCCCGGCCAACGTTGTCGTGGCGTGTGACGGGGTGAATTCCCTAATGGCAGAAAAAGCCGGATTGAGGAAAAAACTCTCTCCCGAGTTTTTAAAACAGGGAGTGAAGGAGGTGATTGAACTCCCGAAAAAAATGATCGATCAACGCTTTTTGCTCTCTGGGGAAGAAGGAATCTCCTGGGAATCGCTCGGCTCCTTCACGCAGGGTATTCCCGGTGGCGGTTTTATTTACACAAACAGAGATAGTCTCTCCATAGGTGTCGTTGTCCAGCTCGATTCTCTATCCCAAGAAAAAGTGAAGGCTAATGATCTCCTCGAGAGATTCAAACAACACCCCGAGATCGCTCCCTATCTGAGGGGCGGCAAATTAGTGGAATATTCGGCTCATCTCATCCCTGCAGCGGGGAAGGCTATGGTGCCCAAGCTCTACGGTGATGGCATACTCGTGGCCGGAGACGCGGCAGCCCTGACCCTCGTGACAGGGCTGGCTCTGGAAGGAGCGAACCTCGCTGTGGCCTCAGGAATTGCAGCCGCCGAAACAGTGATCGCTGCAAAACAAAGTAAAAACTTCACCGCCAGTTCCCTCGCCTCCTATCAGGACAAACTCGAAAAAAGCTTCGTTCTCAAGGATATGGAGGCTTTCAAGAAAGCCCCAAAGTTTCTCGAAAATCCTCGTATTTATCGAGATTATCCAGAGATCACCTGTGATCTCGCAAAAAAAATATTCGCCAACGATGGAAAACCCAGAGAAAAGATGATCAAACTTCTTAAGCAGGCGACTAAAGACAGAGTATCGCTTCTGCAGATCCTTCGCGATCTTTGGCAGATCAAAGGGGCCCTATGAAACCGATCAAGGTCGAGGACAAGCTGTCGGTGAATAAATTCGACATCGATGAGGATGTTCACATCCGGCTCGACGAAAAAAAATGTCGAGAGTGTGAAAAACATCCGTGTGTGTTCATCTGCCCGTCCGAGTGCTTCAAATGGGCTGGCGATCACATCACTTTTTCTTTCGAGGGGTGCTTGGAGTGTGGGAGCTGCCGGGTCATATGCGACACCGGAGCGCTGGACTGGACTTTGCCCAGAGGCGGCTTCGGCATCTGTTATCAGTACGGATGAATCCGCCCATTCCTTTTCTTGAGACGGTTTAGTTTTTGATATATAGTAACGGGTTCCTTGATAAGAGCTAGAGACATCTAGAACTCATATTAGCTTGTTTTTTATAACATCATGAAAATCATTGTATGTATCAAAAAAATCCCGGACCCGGAGATCCCTCCGGCAAAGTTCAGATTGGATTCAAAAACCATGCGGGTACTGCCGCCTGAGGGAATTCCCCCCGTTATCAATCCTTATGACGAACAGGCTGTCGAATTGGCTTTGCAAATCAAGGAGAAGAGAGAGGGCCGAGTGATAGTCCTCAGCATCGACGAGGAGGCTTCCCCCACGATCGTCAAACACGCACTTTCTATGGGCGCAGATGAAGGTTATGTCATCGCCGATGACGCATTCAAGGGATCGGATAGTTTTTCCATAGCCTACATTTTAGCACAGGCGATAAAGAAGATCGGGGATGCAGACCTCATTCTCTGCGGAAGGCAGGCTGCGGATTGGGATGAGGGAATCGTGGGAGCGGTCCTCGCAGAGACACTCGAATTTCCGCTCGTAACATTGGCCGAATCCCTAGAACCTTCAGCCGAAGGGGTCTTAGTTCAACGCGTGCTCCTGGATGGGCGCCAGGAATTTTCCGTCCCCCTGCCAGCTGTGGTGACGGTCAGCAGCGAGGCAGGAAAGCCCCGGCTGCCTTCCGGCTGGGGTATCATATCCGCATCAAGAATGGACGTTCCTGTGTGGGATGCAGCAGCCATCGGAGTCGAATCCCCACACGTCGGGCCAGGTGCATCCCATAGAGAGCTGGTGAAGCTCTACATCCCGGAAAGGCAACGTCAATGTGAGATCGTCGAAGGCGAGACGACAGAGGAAGCAGCAAAAAAATTGGCGGAAAAATTGATAAAAACCGGATTGATATGAAGCCAAATAGAGACATCTCGAAATACAACGATGTTCTGATCTGCGGAGAGGCAACGAACGCACAGATTTCTTCCGTGACCGCAGAGCTCATACATGCGGGGAGAACACTCAGCAATACACTCGGCGGCTCCCTTCATGTCCTCCTTATCGGCGAAGGTATTGAAGAGGCAGCCGCAGCAGCCATAACACTCGGTGCAGACAAAGTCCATCTGGCATCTGGCGATCCTTTTGAAGAAACATCGCCTGAATCCTTTGTAAGAGTCATAGCACAAGTGTGTGCGCGCCTTGAACCCTGGATCATCATCTTCGGCCAAACAGATATGGGACGGGACGTCGCGCCGCGCTTGGCAGCCAGGTTGAATGTTCCGGTCACTTTGGATTGTATCAGGCTGGAGGTCGATCCCCAATCAAAATCTATTCACCTGACAAAACCTGTGTTCGGGGGAAATGCCATGGCGGTGTGGAAATCGGCCGATCAAAACACGCAGATCGCGTCCATGCGTCCGCGAGTGACTGAACCAGCTAAACCCGATGATTCCAGGCAGGGTGAGATCCTGATTGTCCAGAAGATCGAGGAAGAGTCGCCAATAAAGGAAAAACTCTTGCAGACAGCCAAGGAAGAGAGCAAAGGGATCCGCTTGGAGGATGCCAAAGTGGTCGTGGCCGGCGGCGGAGGCATAGGAAGCGGGGAGGGATTCCGACTCATTGGCGAACTCGCCCAGATACTCCGGGGCGCAGTGGGCACGAGCCACGTCCCCAGTGATGAAGGCTGGATGCCCAAAAACCTGGAGATCGGACAGACGGGCCACATGGTGAGCCCGGATGTTTACATCGCTGTCGGCATATCCGGAGCGCCGCAGCATATGGCCGGATGTTCGGGCTCCAAATTCATAGTTTCCATCAACAAAGATCCTGAGGCCAACATCTTCAAGGAATCGGACCTCGGACTTGTAGGGGACTACAAAAAGGCCCTTCCTCCTTTGATCCAAAAACTCAAATCCATGCTGGATGTCTGACCTTATCAGAAAAATCCGCACTAGAGTGGACTAAAGCCGTTTGCAATAGCGGTGCATCTGATTCATTTGACTACGGTTTCGGAAATTGATATTCTTTCGTTAATTTCAGTCGACTGAGGAAGAGGGAAAAATGGGAGTTAAATGCCCCAAGTGTCAGCATGAAAATCCGGAGGACACCCTATACTGCGGCAAGTGCGGGGGGCTGTTAAAACCTGTGGAAAGAGTCTCCGTTACGAAAACTCTGCTAACAACGAAGGAAAGTCTTCAACGGGGAACCACTGTTGCAGGAAGATACACCATCATCGAGGAGTTGGGCCGAGGAGGGATGGGCGTTGTTTACAAGGCCGAGGATGCCAAGCTTAAAAGAACGGTCGCCCTCAAGTTCCTTCCGCCTGAACTCACCCACATCCCGGAAGTCCACGAACGGTTCATGCGCGAGGCCCAGGCGGCGGCGGCTCTCGATCATCCCAACATCTGCACGGTCTATGAATTCGACCAGGCCGATGAGACATCCTTCATTGCCATGGCCTATATCGAAGGCCGGAGCTTGAAGAAGAAATTGGAATCAGGCCCACTGGATCTGGATGAGGCTCTCAGTTTCACCACACAGGTCGCCGAAGGATTGAGCGAAGCCCACACGAAAGGCATCGTGCACCGGGACATAAAGAGCGGCAACATCATGGTGACAGATAAAGGCCAGGCGAAGATCATGGATTTCGGCCTTGCCAGGGTCACAGGAGGCACCCTGTTGACCAAGGACGGATCGACCATGGGAACTGTGGCCTATATGTCTCCCGAGCAAGCCCAGGGCAAAGAGGTGGACCACCGGACAGACATATGGTCCTTCGGCGTGGTCCTCTATGAGATGTTGACCGGGGAGCTTCCTTTCCAAGGAGAACATGAGCAGAGCGTCATCTATTCCATCCTAAAAGATAGACCCGAGCCAATTACGAATTTGAAGACCGACATTCCCGTCTCCATCGAGCAAGTGGTGAGCAAAGCCTTGGAGAAAGATCCGGACAAGCGGTACCAAAAAATAGATGAGCTTTTGGATGACCTGAAATCCCTATCTGCAGGCATTGTGCCTGAAGAGATAAAGGTGAGGCTGAGGAAGGAAAAGCTGAGAAAAAGAAAGAAAGCCATTCTTTATGCAGGCACCGCGGGTTTCATCATCATAGCGGCTGTTTTAGCCCTAACTCTTTTCACAGGTCCGGCCGAAGTCATAGATTCCATAGCTGTCCTCCCCCTCGAGAACCTCACAGGGGATGTGGAGCAGGAGTATTTCGTGGATGGGGTGACCGATGAGCTGATCGGACAGCTATCTCAGATCAGCGGGCTGCAGCGGGTCATTTCCCGCACCTCGGTGATGCGGTACAAAGATACGGATAAATCTTTGCCGGAAATCGCGCGGGAGCTGAATGTGGATGCTGTGGTGGAGGGAACAGTTTATCAGGTTGGTGAAAACATTCGCATCAGATTGCAGTTGATCGATGCGCTCCCCGAAGAGCGGAATCTTTGGACAAAAACATATGAAAAAGCAGCGACTGATGTGTTGGTAATGTACAGCGAAATGGCAAGTGCCATTGCAGATAATATCCAAATCGAATTAACACCCCAAGAAGAAAGACGTTTAGCCGGTGCCCATCAGGTCAATCCCCAGGCCTACGAGGCCTATCTGAAAGGCCTATCTCACTGGTACAAGCTTACTCCACCGGATCTTGATGCCGCATTGCAGTACTTCGATTCCGCCCTTGAGAAAGATCCGAATTATGCTCTGGCCCATACAGGCGTTGCCCTTGTCTGGATTGGACGCAACCAAATGGGATTGGTCCCTCCCAGAGAAGCAATGCCCAAAGCAAAGGCTTCCGCTCAAAAAGCTCTCGAGTTGAATGATACGCTGGCGGAGGTTCATTACACATCAGCACTCATCAAGACATGGATGGATTGGGATTGGGAAGGTGGAGAGGCAGCCTTCCAGCGGGCTATCGAGATCAACCCCAACTACGCACTTGCCAGGGCATATTACTCGAATTTGTTGTGCTGTTTGGAACGTACGGATGAAGCCATCGCCCAAGCTGAAAAGGCCCTGAAACTGGATCCGATCAATTCCTTGATCCAAGGTATTTGTGGAAATACTTTCGCTTTAGCAAGGAATTATGAGGATGCAATCGTTCATGCCCGTAATTCGCTCAGAACGTCGCCACACGATCCTGTGGGACATAATATCCTCTGGGAGATGCTTCACAGCAAAGGCCTGTATGAGGAGGCATTGTCGGAAGCGAAGGCCTTTTTTACCGGACTAGGCTTAGCTGAGATCGCAGAAGTCATGGACCGCGGATATGACCAGGATGGCTACTCAGGAGCAATGAAATCGGCGGCGGAGACCCTTGTGGCGTTCTCGCAAGAAACGCATATTTCACCATGGTTCATTTCATTCGTGTATTCTTTTGCTGGGGAGAAAGAGCAAGCCTTGGAATGGCTGGAAAGAGCCTATGAGATGAAAGACCCCATCATGCCCTATCTAATAACACCGGGTTTTGATATCCTTCGAGACGAACCCCGCTTCCAGGAATTACTCCGGCGGATGGGCCTTCCCTTTGGTGATAAAGGTTGATTCCTTCCGCAAAAAAAAGTTAATGCATCTCGTTGACTCTATTTTCATAAATTGATATTGTTTCGCTATAAATGAAGAGGGGAGATCAAGCCATGAAGTGTCCCAAATGTCAGTCTGAAGTCCTGGATGATTCCCGCTTCTGCAGAAATTGCGGGACGCCGATTCATCCTTCGGATAAAGTCTTCATCTCCCAGACCCGGACCATCCTGAAGCCTATGGGGGAACTACGCCCCGGGATCGAACTCGCCGGCAAGTACAAGATCGAAGACGTGGTGGGAAGAGGAGGAATGGGCATCGTCTACAAAGCCGAGGATACAAAGCTCAAACGCCACGTGGCCCTCAAGTTTCTTCCTCCGGAACTGGTCCAGGATGATGAGGCAAGAGAAAGGTTCGTGCTAGAGGCCCGTACCGCCGCCGCTCTCTCCCACCCCAATATCTGCACCATCCATGAGATCAATGAAGAGGAGGGATGCTCGTTCATCGCCATGGAATACGTAGAAGGACAGAGTTTGAAAGATAAATTAAAGCAAGGCCCCCTGGGAACCGAGGAAGCCTTGAAGATCGTGCTTCAGGTGGCAGAGGGTCTTGGAGAAGCGCATAAAAAAGGGATCGTGCACAGGGACATAAAGAGCGCCAACATCATGATCACAGAAAAGAGTCAGGCGAAGGTGATGGACTTCGGTCTGGCCAAGGTCAAAGGGGGGACGTTGTTGACGCGGGAGGGGACGACGCTGGGGACTGTGGCCTACATGTCACCGGAGCAGGCGCAGGGTGAGGAGGTCGACAATCGCACAGACATCTGGTCTTTGGGAGTGGTGCTGTACGAGATGCTCACAGGGCAGTTGCCCTTTCGAGGGGAGCGAGAGTCGGCGATCCTCTATTCGGTGGTGCATGAGGACCCGCAACCGCTCAAAGAGGCAAAGCCCGATCTTCCCGTTGAGCTGCAGCAGATCGCGAACCGCGCGTTAAAGAAAAAGCCGGCTGCACGGTATACAACCGCCGAAGACATGCTTAAAGACCTGCGAAAATATGAAGACAGCCTCCGGGCAGAAGAGTTGGGCGCATTGAGTATGAAAACGATCTTGCGGCGGATTCGCAGGCCCCTGGTCGCCATCCCAGCTATTTGCGCGGTTCTTATCATTGCCTTAGCTTCATTCTGGTTTTTCAACCGCCAGGCCAAAATCCGCTGGGCCAAAGAAGAAATCCTCCCGCAAATCGAGATGCTCGTCGAAAAAAATTTTCGGGATTTCACCGAACCCTACAAATTGGCCGTGGAGGCGGAAAAATTCATCCCGAACGATCCCAAGCTGGTCGAGCTATTGTCGAAATGCTCCTTGAACATAAACATCAAAACAGAGCCTCCGGGAGCAAAGATATATATGAAGGAATACGACATTCCGGATAGCGAATGGGAATTTCTTGGCGTTTCCCCTCTGGAAAGTGTCAGATTACCTGTAGGAATTTTTAGGTGGAAAATCGAAAAGGAGGGCCATGAAACCGTTATGGCGGCTGCCTCCA
>JASFEP010000145.1:0-9932 GCA_050124775.1 Candidatus Aminicenantota bacterium | reverse complement strand
GTTCCCGGACAGGATTTGAAGGCCCTGATCAGACAAACGGGAAAACTAACAGTAGAGACAACCCTGTCCATAGCCAAGCAGGTGTGTGAGGGATTAAAGGAAGCTCACGCCCATGGTGTAGTTCACCGGGACTTGAAGCCCTCTAACATCATGATCGATAAAGAGGGGAGTGTCCGGATCATGGATTTTGGTATCGCCCGCTCGCTTAAAGCAAAAGGTTTAACAGGATCGGGAGTGATGATCGGTACACCCGAGTATATGAGCCCGGAGCAGGCGGAGGCCAAAGATGTCGACCAGCGGTCTGATATCTATTCGTTGGGAATCATCCTGTATGAGATGTTGACCGGACAATTGCCCTTCGAAGGAGATACGCCTTTAAGTATAGCAATGAAGCATAAGAGTGAAGCTTTTACGGCTCCCAAGGTTCTGAACTCGCAAATCCCAGACGATTTGAACAGCGTGGTCCTCAAGTGTTTGGAAAAGGCAAAAGCGAATAGGTATCAGTCAGTTGAAGAAGTGAATAAAGATATCTCCGCAATCATAAAAATGATCCCCGCAACAAAGAAGGAAATCCCTAAAAAGAAACCTCTTACATCCAAAGAGATATCCGTGAAGTTTAATATCAGAAAGGCTGTTTTTTCAGTTTCTATAATTGTCATTCTCTTTATTATCGCGGCTTATTTTCTCTTCCGTCCGGCTGCCGCTACTACAGACATAAAAATGGGGACGATGAGACAGCTTACTCACGATCCAGGCCTCGAGCTGGATCCCGATATCTCACCTGATGGAAAAATGGTGGCCTTTGTGACCGGACCTGTGGGTCAAAAGCATCTTGTTTTACGCCAGTTGGCCGGCGGGCGTCCCATCGCGATCACGCAGGATTTTTCCGGCAGTCAACGCTGGCCTAGATGGTCTCCTGATGGAAATCAACTGGCGTTTTATTCTGAGGGATCCATTTATATCGTTCCTGCCCTTGGTGGAATTCCTCGGCGGATTATCGATAATACCTCGGGTGGTTCTGCCTATAGCCCTGAATGGTCTCCTGATGGAAAAAAGTTTGCGTATGTGCAGAGTAATGCCATTCACGTTTTTGACTTGGAAACAGGAAATTCAGAAAAAATCACAGATGTCAAAGAGGCTCATTGTTTGAGCTGGTCTCCAGAGGGATCAAAGATCGCCTACGTTTCGGGAAATATGAATTTTATATTCGATAATGTCGAGCTTCCTCAGGCTAGAATGTCCATACTCGGGAACATAGCCCCGAGCTCCCTTCAAGTGCTCTTTTTGAAAAACCGAAGCATAAATCAAGTGGCAGGCTATGAGAGTATGAACATGAGCCCGGTCTGGACTCCTGATGGAAAGCAACTTTTATTCATTTCAGATCGGAGTGGAGCAAGGGATATTTATGCTGTTCCGCTTACTTCATCTGGGGAACCCAAAGACGAACCGATACGTTTGACAACGGGATTGGATGCCCACACGATGAGCATTTCTCAGGATGGACAAAAACTGGTCTACTCTGTGTTCGACCTTTCGTCTAATATCTGGTCCATAGAGATTCCAGAGAAGGGAATGCTATCAGTATCACAAGCAAATCAGATCACCAAAGGAAATCAAATTATAGAACAAGGGGATATTTCGCCTGATGGGCAGTGGTTAGTATTTGACTCTGATATTAGCGGCAATCAGGATCTTTACAAAATGCGGGTCGAAGGAGGAGAAGCCATTCAGCTCACCACACACCCGAGTGACGATTTTTCACCGGACTGGTCTATGGATGGCGAAAAGATCGTGTTTCACTCTTTTCGGACAGGAAATCGGGATATATTCGTCATGTCGAAGGATGGAGAATCGATCGAACAACTCACGAATGATCCATCTCACGAAATGGGCCCGAGTTTTATGGCCAATGGAAAACAGATATCGTTTTCATCTGATAGGACTGGCCATTATGAGCTCTATATTGTAACCCAAGAGAAGTCGGGATGGAGCGAACCGGAACAGATCACTTTCGATGGATGCGCTTCGGGTAGAGGCTCGAATGTTGAAAGTTGTGTCGCCTATGTTGTAGAAAACAGCTTGAGGATTTTTTCCCTCGATGACAACAAAGAAAAGATTCTTGTTGAAAGTCATAACATCCTGGAAACTCCGAGGCCTAGGTTCCCAGGATGGTCTCCGGACGGTAAAACAGTTTACTATTCTGCTGTTGATGGACAGGGTATCGAAAGCATATGGGCTGTACCTGTTGCCGGGGGAGAACCGGAGCTTAAGGTCATCAGCGATGATCCTTATTTTAAGCTGGCATTGTTAGGATTATCCTTAGATTCCCGGCGTTTTTATTTCCCGATGCGCTTGATCGAGAGCAACGTGTGGGTTGTGGACTTGATCTCGCAAGAGTGATTCGGCGCCATTCCAGTATTCAGCATCGTTCCAATTGACTCTTCCCCGTTTAAATTATATTCTATATTCAAAAGGGACAGGGAATCCAGTGTCAGTCAAGTGCCCCAAGTGTCATTCTGAAAATTCGGATACGCAGAGTTACTGCGGTGATTGCGGAACTCAGCTCATCCCATCCAAGGATATTCCTTCCCAAACAAAAACGCTTGAAACACCCATCCATATGCTATCTATAGCCACAGTCTTCGCCGAAAGGTACGAGATCCTTGAAAAACTGGGTAAGGGGGGTATGGGAGAAGTTTATAGAGTTAAAGACAGGACGTTAGACGAAGAGATGGCTCTGAAGGTGCTGAGACCAGAAATAGCTGCCCATGAAGAGACAATAGAACGATTTAAAAATGAACTAAAACTTGCCCGTAAGATCGCTCACCGCAATGTCTGCAAAATGTACGATCTTCATGTGGTGGAGGAAACTCCATTCATAACGATGGAGTTTGTGCAAGGCGAGAATTTGAAAAACCTTATCAAAGGGAAAACAAAATTATCGGAAAAGGAAGCCATTGTATTGGCGCGTCAGATATGTGAGGGGCTTGTGGAGGCCCATGAACTAGAGGTTATCCATCGTGACCTGAAGCCTCAAAACATCATGATTGACGACAAAGGCACCGCAAAGGTGATGGACTTCGGTATTGCTCGTTCTTTAGAAGCAGCGGGTGTTACGCAGACAGGGATAATGATCGGAACTCCTGATTACATCTCCCCGGAGCAGGTCGATGGTGAGGATGCGGACCATCGCTCGGATATCTATTCGCTGGGGGTGATTCTCTATGAAATGGTGACAGGGGATGTCCCCTTCAAGGGAGACACCGGCCTAAGTGTAGCTCTGAAACATAGGTCCAAGCTGCCGCTAGATCCGCGAAAGATCGATCCCGATGTATCGGACAATCTGAGCCGCTTGATACTGATCTGCATGGAAAAGGATAGGGAACGGAGGTATCCAAGTGTCAAGGAGCTTCTTGCCGACCTGAAAAATATAGAAGAGGGATTCCCTCTTGGATCGAAGATACGCCCGAGGCGCGAAACGTTTGCGGGCTCGCTCATCCGTAAGAAGCTGTTCTTTCCAGCTCTGGCATCTTTACTTGTAGTTATAATCGCCGCAATGAGTATTTTTATTTGGAGAAGCGGACCTTCTTTCCTCTCTATGAGATCCAGAAGAATCTCTCTAGCAGTCATGTACCTGACGAACAACACGGGCGATAGCAGCCTGGATTACCTTCGCCGGGCCTTTACAGAACTCGTCATTGCCGATCTGCTGCAATCCCAGCATATCCGGGTTCTCACCAGCGACAGACTAAACGCCATCCTCAGAGATTCGGAACTGCTCGGAACTGTGGAATACTCATCGGGAGATTTGCGGAAGATCGCTTCCCTCGGCCGCGTCGATCATATCCTTCAAGGCAGTATAACCAAAGCGGGCGAAACCTTCAGAATAAACGCCTTTTTGCACGATGCTTCTACCCTGGAGCCCATGGCTTCTGAACAAGTCGAAGGGAGAGGTCTCGACAGCATCTTCCACATGATCGACAGCCTTACACGAAAGATCAAGGCGGATTTCGACCTGACTGCCGAAGAAATAGCCGCAGACATCGATAAAGATGTCCAGGAGATCACGACAGCGTCTCATGAAGCTCTCAAACATTATATAGAGGGCAAAAGTCTGGCTGAAGAGGGAGAATTCGAAAGAAGCATCGATGCCCTTGAGAAGGCAACCTCGATCGATCCTGAATTTGCCCTGGCTTATTGGCTGATTTCGGACTGCTACAACTATATGGGAGACGTTGATCAATCAGAAGAAAACCTGGAAAAGGCATTTTCCTTCATAAACAAGGTATCGGACAGGGAATACTACCTCCTTCAAGGTTACGCGTCCTCCACGACTGAGGGCGCCATCGAAAACTATGAGAAGCTTTTAGACTTGTACCCGGATGACGTCGATGGAAACTCCCTGCTTGCAGCCCATTATAGAAATAATGAGGCATGGGATCTGGCTCTCCAGAGGTATGAAAAACTGGCCAACATTGTCAGCGATGATGAATTGATTTACGATAATATCGCCCATATCCTTATGGCCAAAGGACAATATTCCCAGGCCCGAAAGATCCTGGAATCTCGGCTCGATACATTTTCTCAATCGGCCATCATTCATAAACGGATCGGAAACATTTATTTTTTCGAAGGAAAGTATGATCTTGCCCTTAAGGAAGTAAAAAAATCCGTGGAATTAAAACCTGACGACGCCCTCACCCGGGAATTGCTGGGAAATATCTACCAGATTAAAGGGGATACGGAAGCCGCTGCAAAGATATACGATGAACTGAAGGACAGCGAGGATTTCTTCGCCCAGTATACCGGACGGTTCTGGTTGTGTTATCTCTATTTAACTCAAGGGCAATACGGGAAATTTCAGGAGGCGGTCGCTGAAGGCGAACGATTTACACAGGAATTCAATTTCTCCCCTGGCCAATACAACTTTACCTCCATGATGGCTTACCACAAATGGCAGAAAAAACAATTTACAGAAGCATTGGACGAAGCCCATCAGGCATTCGGACTTGCGTATTACCGCGATCACAATAATTTCAGCCTGCACCTGCGGGGGATGATTTATGCGCAGATGAATAGAATCGAAGAGGCGAAAGACACAGCTGATCAGTTAAAACACTTGATCGAGAAAAATGGTGTAACGAAATTCATGCGGCATCACTATCATTTGATGGGCAGGATTTATAAAGCTGAAGGGAACTTAGGCGCAGCCATCCGTGAGTTTGAAAAAGCCATTTCACTGCTCCCTCAGGAATATTTCAAGGCTGATATGCATATTCTCTATTTCGAATCTCTGGCGGCCGTCTATTTAGAGAGTGGCGACTGGAAAAAGGCGCAGAAAGTCTATAAAAAAATTACGGATCTGAAGACCGGAAGATTGAGGTGGGGCGATCTTTATGTCAAGAGCTTCTATATGTTGGCTAAGATTTATGAAGACCACGGGGATACTGCCAATGCCATCGAGCATTATGAGAAGTTCCTTGATCTTTGGAAAGATGCTGATTCTGGGATTGCTGAGGTTGAAGATTCGAAGGAAAGGTTAGAAGTCCTCAAAACCTCATAGGCGTCGCGAGTCTTATTTTACCAGGAAATTTTTTGAACTCCTATTTAATAATGACGTATATATAAATAACACTCTCAGAATTGAAAGGATAGGATTATGTCTGATGATAAATCTCCAACTTCTCGATTGAGCAGACGCGGATTCATCCAGTCTTCTCTAACAGCAGCAGCAGGTCTGGGCCTCGCCCGAAGCAATGAGCTATTTGCGGCAATTAAACAGGACGCCCAGACTGGAAAATCCAAGATCAAGGAATACCGAGTCCTGGGGCGGACTGAATTCGAAGTGTCGGATATCGGATTCGGGGCAGGGGATCTGTCTGATCCTGCCCTTTTTGAAGCGGCTCTGGATGCAGGAGTGAACTATGTCGATACGGCCGAACACTACGCCCGGGGAAATTCGGAGCGGACGATCGGCCAGGCCATCCAAAACAGGGATAGAAAAAAGTTTTTCATCACAGGCAAGCTTAACTTCGGCTTGGGGAAAAACACTAAAGAGGGGATCAAAGAACGGGTATACAAATGTCTGGATAGGCTTCAAACCGATTACCTCGACTGCTTGATGATCCACATGACGCCGTCGCTCGATCAGATAAAACATGAAGGGTATCATGAAGCTATCAGAGAGCTTAGGGCCGAAGGGAGGGTCAAATTTACGGGGCTTTCCAACCACGGTATCGAACACCGGCATGCGGGCTTTGTCAAAGACCCCATGGATAAGATTATCCTTGCAGCCGCTGAGGACGGGCGTTTCGATGTAGTGCTTTTTACTTACAATTTTATGCAGAGAGAAATGGGAGACAGGATCCTGAAGGCTTGCCAAGAAAAGAACATGGGAACGACCTTGATGAAAACAGATCCTATCCGGGGTTACAATGATATATTGAGCATGTACGAACGGATGAAAGAAAAGGGACGAGTCACAGAGGCGGGTGAAAAGATCCTCAAAGATTTCAAGTCCCGGATAGATAAGGGTAAGGAATTCGCAAAAAAATACGGTCTGAGTGGAGATAAAGAGGTCAGCTCCGCTGCCATAAAGTTCTGTTTGAGCAATCCCAGCGTTCATTCCGTGTGCCCTACAATCAGCACCCATGAAGATCTCGAGTTTTATGTGTCCCTTTCGGGGGAGCGACTTCAACCGGTCGAAGAAAGCATGCTTGCCGACTACAGCTCCTTCTCCAGCAATCTGTACTGCCGCCACGCCTGCGGGGAATGCGAGTCTCATTGCCCGCACGATGTCCCTGTAAACACCATCATGCGCTACCAGCACTACTTCATGAGTCAGGGCCGGGAAAAACATGCCATGGCAAAGTATGCCGCACTCCCAAGAATGAATGCATCGATCTGCACCGGGTGCGAAGGGCACTGTGAAGCGGCCTGTCTGTTCGGTGTTAAGGTCCAGGGCCTCCTCATGGCCGCCCACCACACACTTTCTTTAAGTTCTTGAAAATTTAAAACCTGACGAATATCATTCCGATTGACTCGGTTCCGCCCGTTAATGTAACGGTATCGGGCACGTCAGTGGTACGCCCGCACTAGTGTTCTAGAAGAAATTGTAAAATTGTATGGGAAATTGTCCTTTTATGGGAAATTGTCCTTTGGCTGGCATATGTAATTGATAATAAATAAATTAATAATAATAATCCGGTGTTTATTAGGCGTAGAATGTTCTTTTTCAGCTAAAAAAACGTCATTTTAAGAGATTATTAAAGATTCGATAACAATTCTGAGGATTCAACTATAATTTCTTGAATTATGCCTAAGAGATATTTTTTTGTGGATAAAAAGTCCATTCTAAGATAAATAATCGGGCAATATTTAAAATTATTTTGTTTAAAATCAAAAAGTTAGATCAGCCAATGCACATATAAAAAGTTAGATCAGCCAATGCACATATACACAATGCACCATATACACATAAATTATTTTGGTATTATTGCTTCGAATGTTTTTTTGACGAGACGATTGACTCCTGAATCCCGTCCTGATAACTCACATGTAAACACCAATATCAGGTCATATTCGGGCACGATATACAATGTTTGTCCTCCATAGCCGAACGATGCAATATAATCGAAGCGTTTACCGTTGATAGTCCTCCATCCTGTCATCCAATTGAACGCATAACTTCTGCCTCTGCCTTTGGTCGTCACATGCGTTGTCGGTGCTTCTTTGACCCATTTTGCGGAGATGATCCGTTTCCCTTTCCATGTGCCATCTCTCAGGAATAACCACCCGAATTTTGCAATATCACGGGTTCGCAGTCCAATACCTCCATCGGTTCCTCCTGTACAAGGATAACCCATCGGGTCCTTATTCCATTGATAGGCGTAGATTCCCATGGGATGGAGCAGGTGCTTTTCGGCAAATTGGTGGGCATACAGCCCGGATACGCTCTTTATAACCGCGGACAACAGATGAATACCCCCCGTGTTGTAGTAAAATATCGTCCCCGGTTCGCTCCTCATTGGTCTGGAAACGACATAGCTCATCCAATCCTCCGACTCGACCATCTGCCACTCCGAGTTTTCAGGATTGTTGTACGAGACCTGTTCATTCCACCAGAGCCCGGACGTCATGGTCATGATGTATTTGAGGGCAACCTTTTTCTTTTGCGGATCCTTGAAGTGCTCGGCAAATTGAGGAAGTAATTCGTATAGCTTGGCATCGACGCTCTCGATCAATCCTGTGTCGATGGCGATTCCTATCAAAGTCGATGTTACTGTTTTTGTTATGGATGCCAGCCAATGGAGGGTGTTGCGCTGACAGTACGGTGAATACTCCTCGTGGACGAGCTTTCCATCTTTTACGATCGCCATGCTGAGCACATTTTCGTAGCTGTCGATATCCCGGATGAGAGCGGACACTTCTTCGATCCCATCCACATCGGCATCCATGTCTCTCAATGATGCAACTTCCCATCCGTCATTCAGTTTCTTCGGAACTTGATATTCATATGCGTTCGTTTGGGAAAAACTTGTAGGGCTAAATAGCAAAACAAATGCTGGGATCAAAAAAATCAAAATGAGTTTGCTGGAAACGTGATTTTTAAAGTTTGAATTGAATCGAACTTTTAAACGCTTCATCATCCCCCTCCCTCTTGGATTACCAATTATGTCGCTCTCATATTGCAAAATCTTAAGAGCAATATCCATGCCAAAAACACATTCCCATATATCCATCAAAGGGTCAACTCCTTCCGTCCATTTCTGAACATCGATTGTTTCATTTTCGCACAATTCATTTGCGTTTTGCACACAACCGGAAATATTCGCTTTGCGTTGACATTCGTTCCAATTCATTTGACTCTCATCCCATAAATTTATATCCTAATTTCAAGTAGGTCTGGGGAAAAATGAGAATCGAGGAACAGCCCACGAAATAATTTATTTTGGAGGTAAGGCCATGTTTGCACGCTTTACGGTTATTCATACAAAAATCGATAGGATAGACGAAGCTGCCAACCTTTTTGAAGAAAGTGTAATTCCTGCGTTCAAATCACAAAAGGGATACAATGCGGCCTATTTCATCAGCGAGCGCGATACGGGAAAGAGTATCTGTATCAGCATTTGGGACAGCGAAGAGGATGCTTTAAAGAACGAAGAGAGCCATATTTATCAAGAACAATTGGTCAAATTTATGGGTCTTTTTAAGGACCCTCCTTACAAAGAAGGCTATGAGGTGCTTGTCCAGGGGTGATGATAGAAAAAGCCCGTAACTTGTCCTGGATGTTGGTCTGATTGGCCATTGAGCTATGGATAAGGTCGACAATAATCGCCAAACTGCCAGGATAGGCCTATTTAAAGTTATCCTATGGGGTGTATTCGTGTGTATTGTGCTGGGCACGCTGTTTTTTTTATCTTCCATGCAAGTAGGGCCGGTTAAAAAAATGCGCGGAATATTGTTGCTCGAATATGTAGGGATCATAAAAGATAAAAGGAGCGACGCAGAACTTATCTTGTCCTTGAAGAGTTATGACGAAGTCGAGCAATTCAATGCCGTTACTGCTATTGCACACAGGCGGTATAACTCAGAAAATGCGCTGGCATTGTTGGATTATTTGCGATCAGACACTGGCACCAAGAGAGTAAAACAATTCGCTGTTTGGGCTTTGGGAGAATTACATGCTCCTGAAGCGAAGGCTCACCTTTGTTCATTGAGAGGCAACATGGATTTCAACCAATCAGAAGTCGATAAAGCAATTAAAAAAGTCGAAGGAAAAATCCCAAAACCTTTCTGGCGAAAATAATATTAATTCTGTTAATTCTGCTCTGTTAATTCTGCTCTGGCTGACATAAATAATTGAAATAAAATAAATTAGATTTAATTTTCTTGCCTTTTATAGCCTTAGAATGCACTTTTTTTAGGCAAAA
>JASFEP010000144.1:0-10016 GCA_050124775.1 Candidatus Aminicenantota bacterium | reverse complement strand
CTATGCCTCTCCGGCAAAAATCAATGCGATCCGTCAGTTTGATGTGAAGATCCAATTTTACGGCGATGACTGTGGCCTAACCGAAGTCTATGCGCGGGAAATGGCGGATGAGACCGGACAGGTCTATATCTCCCCTTACAATGACCCCAAAGTGATCGGAGGCCAAGGCACTATCGGTATCGAACTCGAACGTCAAATGGACCGCATCCATGCTGTCTATGTGTGTGTGGGAGGGGGCGGTCTCATAGGGGGAATTGCGGGATATTTAAAATCAGGCGATAAAAACATACAAATCATAGGCTGTCAACCGGAGAATTCTGCTGTGATGTATGAATCGATCAAAGCCGGAAGGATCATCGAGATGACTTCGCAGCCAACCCTCTCGGATGGATCTGCCGGTGTTCTCGAACCCGGCGCCATCACCTTCGAAATATGCCGGGATTACGTGGATGATTTTATTTGTGTCTCCGAGCAACAGATCAAAGATGCGATCCTTTTTGTCCTCGAAAAACACAATATGATCATCGAGGGAGCTGCAGCTGTTGCGGTCGCAGCCTTTTTGAAAAATAAGGAAAGATTCTCCGGCAAAAAAGTTGTCGTGGTCATCAGCGGCGCAAAAATCAGCTTGGAGACGTTGAAAAATATCTTGTATAACGGATAAAACCATGAAACCTAGCATGTCTGACCTGGATCAGATCAGACATGCTCTGAAAGATCTGGATCCCATACCGTGCATCGTGGATGGATTTGTGACCTATTCCTAAGGGAAAGTGTTCGACCCACTGGTGGGAGAGCTGCTTTTCGAAGATACGCCGGGACCGGGCTACATACACAGATTCTGCACATTATCCCCGAGAAATAGACAGCGTGATCGTCAACGGAACGGTTGTTATCGACAGAGGAGAACACATAAGGAAATTGCCGGGACAAATTCTTAGACGAGTAGAAACTTAGCGACTTGCGTAAAAATCTTTGATGGTGTTTACGACATACTGCTGGTTTTTTTCAGATAACTCTGGATAGATCGGCAGAGCCAAGACCTCAGAGGCCGCCCTTTCCGATTCCGGAAAATCTCCCTCTTTGTATCCCAAGTAGGAAAAGCATTTCTGGAGATGCAGGGGCATGGGATAAAAAATGGCAGAGGGAACACCCTTTCCACGCATATACCTCTGTAGGGCATCACGGCTGTCTGCACGGATGACGTACTGATGGAATGTATGATAGAATTTGAGACCGTCATCCTTGTAAAGGGCTTTGGGTGTTCGGATGAGTCCTTTCTCTATCAAACCTGATTCTTTAAAGCTTAAATCATAGACAGAAGCTTTTTGTTGTCTTTCCAGGATCCAGGAATCCAGGTGCTTGAGCTTGATCCTCAACACCGCTGCTTGGATCGCATCCATCCGAAAATTCCCGCCCAGGCAGTCGTAAATGTATTTGTTTGAAGATCCATGAACGCGTAAAAGTCTCATCTTATCAGCAAGAGTCGAGCTGTCGGTCAATACCATGCCCGCATCGCCGTATGCACCGAGGTTCTTGGCAGGATAAAAAGACAGAATGCCCAGATCTCCCAATGTGCATGCCCTTTTGACCTTTGAATCGACGCGGTATTCCGATCCCACGGCTTGCGCTGCGTCCTCTAACACGAATAAATCATATTTGGCGGCAAGTGATAGGAGGGGCTTCATATCCACACACTGTCCGTAAAGGTGAATGGGAATAATACCTTTCAAGCGGGAGTTTTCCTTTTTATCGAGCTCGTTTTGGAGCAATTCACGCAGTTTATCGGTGTCGATGTTGAAAGAGTCAGGCTCGATATCGCAGAACACCGGCTTCGCTCCCAACCTGGCAATGGCGCCACCGGTAGAGAAAAACGTGAATGGAGTCGTTACCACAGAATCCCCTTGGGCCACTCGAAGTGCCATCAGAGATATAATCAGCGCATCGGATCCTGAGGAGACACCAACGCCATGTTTTGCACCTAAATATGATGATAGCTCCTCCTCCAGAGCTTTGACCTCATACCCCAAAATGAACATCTGTGAGTCGAGGACTTCCGATATCCGTTCCTTGAGCTCCTTCTCTATGCTTTTGTATTGGGCTTTCAGATCCAACAACGGAAACTTCATCATGTCCTCTCTCCTATAAAATTTTCTTCAGCTTTTTTCTTTCGATAACGAGTTGACCTTGATAGGACACATAATTCAAAAGGATCAGCACCCTGTCCGCATCGGATAGCTCTCTCTTGAAGATCCCCTTCAAGCCTTTGAGGGGTCCCTCCATTACTTCGATCTCGTCACCCAGCTCAGGTTCCTCCCCATACTTCAGCATCTCAATGAGGCCATCCACTTCTCTGTTTTTGAGCGCAGCGAGCACCTCTTCTGGAATGGGCGTTGGGCCCTCATTGGTGCCGACAACCTTTTTAACTCCCCTTGTATACCTCACCAGTTGATACTGCTCGGGGAAGTCGAAGTGGATGAACTCGTAGCCCGGAAAGAAAGGTTTCACCCTCTCATCATGTTTATACTTAGGATTATAAATTTGGAATCCCGCTTCGGTGAAGATTTTTTCCACATGGAATTCCTTTTTAGGCTTTGTGTTCAGGACATACCATTTTTTCATTCAAGGTCCTTCATATCGTTCAGTCTCACTGCCCTTGCAATTCTATTCACAAATCGCCAGCTTTTTGTAAAATTCGGGCCGTCTGTCGTTTATAAAAAACTTCCTGGCCGGACTTTTTGCAATTAGTTCCCTATCACATTCGGCATAGAGGATAAAATCCTCATCCTGAGGAGCACGGGCGATCACTTTTCCAAAGGGGTCGACGACATAGGATTCGCCTGAAAAGTGGAGCTTTTCCTCCTTCCCCACCCTGTTGACGAGCGCGGCGAAGTATCCGTTCTGGAAGGCAGCCACCTGGAGTTCCCCCTCGAAGATTCCCTCGGGCCACTCCCCTAGAGCACCCGCCTGGGGGACAATGACCCATTCCGCTCCCTGAAGTGATAGATTCCGCATGTACTCGGGGAAGTGTCTGTCATAACAGATGGCGACTCCTACCCGCCCGACCCTTGTTTTGTAGACAAAGCTCGTTCTATCCCCGGGTGTGTAGTATCCCTTCTCGTAGAATCCCAATCCATCCATGATGTGGACCATCCGAGTCACACCGCAAAGAGTTCCGTCGGCATCGATAACCGGGGAAGAATCATAGGTTCGTTCCCCATCGGATTCGAATGTATTGAGAACGGCGACAACGCCATATTCCTTGGCAAGCTCTGCGAATTGATCTGTGGTAGGACCTGGTATGGATTCTGCTTGCTTCAAGTCATCCGGAGTTGCCGGTGTTTGCGGTAAAAAACGGAAAAAAGCGAGCTCCGCAAAGGCGATAAGTTCAGCACCCGATTGGGCCGCAGTCTTGAATGCCTCGAGGCCCCGGCGGACATTGTCTTTATGATCGAGTGTGGCGTGTTGCTGGATGAGGGCGATTTTCATTCGAAGTCTCCTTCGGTATTGCGATTCCGGTCTTGGAATTATCCAGTATCATTCACGATATCTCTTTGGCAAACGTAATATCGGCATTTTCATGAACAGTGCCAGTTATTTGTTTTCATCGTATATTCTCTGCGCATCTTCTGGAGTCGCATTTTCGTGGACGATCGCTCGAATAGCATTGATCATACCGATGGCGTTAGGATTCTGCCAGATGTTTCTGCCAAAATCCACTCCTCTGGCCCCTTTTTGGATCGCACTGTGTGCCAGTTTGAACGCATCCAGTTCGGTCTCGAGCTTGGGACCACCTGCAATAACAACAGGAACCGGACAGCTTTCCACCACTTTTTCGAAATCGTCGCAATAGTAGGTCTTAACAAAGCTTGCGCCCTGTTCAGCGGCTATCCGGCAAGAAAGGGAAAGAAAACGTTCATCCCTTTTTCCCAGTTCTTTGCCAACGGCTGTGACGGCGAGCACCGGAATCCCATATTCTTCGGCCATATCCACAAGAAGGGCCAAGTTCATAAGTGTCTGCTGTTCATACTCTGAACCCACAAAAATTGACAGGGCAACAGCTGCCACATTCAAACGAACGGCATCCTCCATCGAGACCGTTATGCCTTCATTAGAGAGATCGGCTCCTATAATACTGGACCCCCCGGATACTCTGAGGACTATGGGAACGGATGTATCGGGATTGACACAGTTCCTCAGCACACCGCGCGTCAACATGAGGGCATCAGCGAAGGGCAATAGGGGTGTGATCGTATCTTCAGGCACTTCTAGCTTGGAAGTCGGCCCTAAAAAATAGCCGTGGTCTACAGCCAACATGACCGTACGGCCCGTTTCGGGTTTGATGATTCGAGAGAGACGGTTTTTCTTTCCCCAATCCATTGTTTTTCTCCTTTCTTAACTCCTGTTTTATTACTTTTGAGGCTCGATGTTCACTTTGATCGAATCCCTCGCCTCGGCTACCACCTGGAATCCTGTTTGTGTTTCCGCAAGAGGAAATCTGTGCGTGATCATATCGTTGACCTTCATGAGAGGAGAACGGATAAGCTCCAGCGCCAGCCAGGAGTCATAGGGTGCGGCTCCATAGGAAGTGGTCAATGTGACATCGTTCCTGAAAAAAACCTCGTTGATGGAGAGCGGGATGTTGATATCGGGTTCTGTAGGTGCAAAGAAAAGCACAGTCCCCCCCCTTTCCACACACTCCATAGCTTGGATCTGAGCGCTTTCAGCACCCGTGCAAACAAAAACCTGGTCCGCCAGTCGTCCGTCGTTCATCTGGCGGAGTTGCGACTGAATATCCTCTGAAGGAAGGATCGCCTCATCTGCCCCGAATTTTTTGGCCGCATTGAGCCTGTAGGGCACGATGTCGGAAGCCAATATCTTGCCAGCGCCTGAGAAACGCGCAAGATGAACGTTGAGAAGCCCTGCAATTCCACATCCGATAACACACACGCATTGCCCGACCGAAAGCCCTGCGATACGCTGTGCACGGATCACACAGCCCAAAGGTTCATGGAATGTGGCATCCTCAAAAGAAACATCCTCGGGGATGATGTGAACTCCCCTGTCGACATTGATCGCCGGAATCCTGAGAAACTCAGCAAAGCCGCCGGGATCAAAATTCGTACTTCTGAGAGTATCGCAAGCCGTATGGTGACCGGAAAGACAGTGAATGCACGTATTGCACGGAACATGATGTGCGGCCACGACACGGTCTCCGACTTTATATTTTTCGACACCCCGGTCCACCTCGACAACCTGGCCCGCTACCTCGTGCCCCAAGACCAGAGGAGCTCTTTTAACACGATACCATTCCAGGACATCGCTTCCGCAGACACCACTCGCTTCCACACGCATCAGGATCTCCCCTGCCCCGATTTTTGGGATTGGCAGTTCCTCGATCCGGATATCGCTGTTGTTGTAATACATGGCTACGCGCATTCGGCATTCCTTGATGAACGAATTTTTGCGGATTATTCAAATAACAGCAAATAAAACCAACCTTTTCCTCTCGATCCCATTGAACATTCAACAACTCGGTCCGTAAGATCCAGGCTCTGTATTATGTCTAAAAAAAGGGTCAGCGTCAACCAAGCACCTATGGCATTCGCCTGTTTGCGGAAGATGCCGATTGACATCCCGTCAGATCGGGAGGTTACTTAAAGAGAACATCCTGGACTATTCAATCATTAAGGGACAACATCCGTGTATTTGGCAAGAAATGCAGATCGGTCATATACATCTTGAAGTGTGATTTTGTGTTTGTTCAATGCATTATGGATTTCCAACAACCGTTCCTGGACGACGGCCACATGGAGCCTCATGAGCTGGCAGATCTGGAGAGTTCTTTCTTTGGAACCTGCTAAGGCTTGGACCGGACATCTTCCGCCGCAGTAGGGATAAACGCCGCAATCCAAACATCCCAGCTCGGATCTGTATTTTACGAGCGAACTCAGGTCATACTCTTCGAGTCGCAAGTAATCTCCGATGTCGAGATGCCCGATGGCTGCATCAGCGGGAAGATCGGCGCACGGATACACTTTTCCCGAGACAATATCATAATTCTCTGCGATCTCGACGCCGCAGGCTGTGTGTCCTCTTTCTTTTCCTGTCAACAGAAAAAGGATCAATTCATTGATGTGTGTCAGCGGCAAAAGGGTACCTCCATTCAATTGGCGAACATAAAGATCCATGATTTTTTTGAGCTCATCATCATATGTTTGAGCATAAGCTTTAAAGTTTTGAAAAGGATTTTTTTCTTCGGCCCAGTGCCAGAAGAAATGGTTTACCAATTTTTTCCGGTAAAGTCTCATGAATTCCTCGAAACAGTTGAGGAGAGACTGGTTTTCCCTCAAAGTGGACCAAAAAAGAACATTTCCCTTGAAAAAAGAGGAGAGAAACCGGAGATTGTGCACAATATTTTTCAGGCTTGTTCCCACTCGAATCCTGTCATTTTGAGCTTCATCCCCGTCGATGGAGACCGAATAGGTCCAGATATCTTTCATGAATTCGGGATGTGAACGAAAAGCCGCCTCGATCTTTTCGCCATTGGTGTACACTAAAAATTGGAACTGATCTGATCGATCACTTTCTCTTAGCCGTTGCCAAACGCTTACCATTTTATCCGTAGCTAGAAAGGGCTCACCCCCATAGAAACAGAGGGTGATGATCTTACCTGGATGACGGTCGGCCAGACGCTGGATAATGATCGTGTCTCTTTCCGGATCCGTTTCTTCAAAAAGCGAAACGAAATCCCTGCGATCCGAACATTCTCGAGTGATTGAACTGTTGATACATCCCTGGCACCTGGCATAACAACGCCCTGTAACCGTAAGATGTATGAGAAGACGCCCGTCCTCTTCAAAGATCTCACCAGAGCGAACCGACATATTCCTCATCCGGACGGCAAGAGGATGTGACAAATCCCCGTAGCGGGAATGAACCAATGGAACAACAGTCATAACGATTTTCTAACGGATAAGATAGGCTATAAAGATAACACAGAAATGGCAGGAATTGTATGAGTTCTTTTAAAAAACGTCGTCTATAAGAGAGCTCTGATCTTATCCTCGACTTCGCTCTCTTCGAAAGGCTTCCGGATATATCTAAAACTCGAATTATTGGTTGCTTCCTTTACAGTCGCTTCATCCCCATAAGCTGTGAGGTAGATAACGGGGATGCTCAGGTGGTGATGGATCAAGCGGGCTGCGTCTATTCCACTCATCTTGCCTTTTAATCTGACGTCCATGAGCACGACATCCGGACGAAAGAAAGAGGCTGCCTTTATGGATGTCTCTCCAGATGGAACGGGACCGTACACATCAAATCCAAAATTTTCCAGTATCACTTTGAGGTCCATAGCGATTATGTTCTCGTCTTCAACGACCAGAATCGAGGGTATTTTTCCCTGGTTATTAAGAGGTGTGCTTTTTTGTTCTAAAGTGTCCAATTGGCAAAATCCTCATAAATGTAGTCGGAAAAGAGAATAAATGGTTGATAAATATTGAATATTTTATACATTCATCAAGGAAGATATGGAGAAATGCCGTCCCTATTCTTCAGGTATTGCATCAGAGACTTTCTTCTGATAGCTTAAGCCTGAAATGTTGGAGAATATGTTCGGGCTTTCTCGACAGAAACAATAGAGGACGGTAATTTTTGTGATAGCACCAGAAACGATTGTTACCGTTTTTGTCATTTTTTTTGTATCGACATTTATCCGCTCTTCGTTAGGTTTCGGTGATGCACTCGTAGCCATGCCTCTTTTGACAATGGTCGTCGGACTCAAGACGGCCACTCCGACGGTCGCTCTCGTGGCGACCACGATCGCCGTCGTCATCCTCGCAAAAAATTGGAGGATCGCCGAACTTAAAGCCACTTTCCGTCTCGTTCTATCCTCTTTCATCGGTATCCCGGTGGGTTTGGTGTTGCTCAAAGGGGTGGATGAAGATATAACGAAGTCTCTGCTCGGTGCCATCCTCATCCTTTATGGCCTCTACAACCTTTTAAAACCACATTTAATAAAAATAAGCGGCGGCATCGGCCCTGCGTTTTTTTTCGGATTCATTGCCGGTATACTCGGGGGAGCCTACAACACGAACGGGCCTCCTGTGGTCATTTATGGAAGACTTCGACGATGGGCGCCCGATCGTTTTCGTGCGACGATGCAGAGTTACCTTTTGCCTACAGGATTTCTGATCCTTTTAGGGCATGGCCTATCGGGCTTATGGACTCCCCAAGTCTTTAGATATTACATCCTCTCCCTCCCCATTGTTTTTTTTGCTATCTATATCGGGGGAAAAGCTCACCGAGCAATGACACAAAGGCACTTCGACCGGTTTGTAAATGCCGCTTTGATCTGTATGGGGGCCGCTCTAATAATTCGATCAGCGCTCTGAGACGACCAATTATCCGCATATCATTGAACGCAATACGAACGGATGTGCTTCTGGAGAATCCCCTTGCGCTTCGGGAAACTTAAATAAATATAAAACACTGTGGTTTTTTGTGTAGTATCACTTGTGAAATTGAGATGCCATCAACCAGAATGTTATATTGTGGACGGCATTTTTTACAGAAAAGCACTGTCTGAGTACTGTCTTTTCAAGTCGTTGACCTTGTCGTTTCGACTGTGATACCCTCATTCCGGGCCCGAATAGGCATAAATAAGGAGATGGAACCATGGACAAAACGAGGATCCTACTCGTTCTCTCTTCTATCCCATTTTTAGTTCCGGTATTGCTTGCACAGACCGGGGAAAAGATTGACCTAAAGGAGTTGTTGAACCAAATCCGCCGTGAAAAGTTTGACGTTGTCCTGCCTCAGGTAATGAGAGAGAACAATATCGACATGTGGATTCATGTCTTGAGAGAAGGGAATCCCGATCCCCTCTCCTCCCAATTGGGGAGCGAATCCGGTGTTTTTATTTTTTCCCACCGCAACGGCAGTAGGGTCGAGCGTGCGGTTTTCGGTCACACTTCGGATCTGGTCCCAAAATGCGGGGCCTATGATATTATTGTTCCGCCTGACATCAAGATCCCTTTAACAGCCTTTCCTGAATACAGGATGCCTCTGGGAGCATTTTATAAAAAAGGAGGGACCGAATGGCCGGGAGGGGCGTATACAGAGCTGGACTTCAGGTTCAAGGGTGTGGGCAAATTTGTTGCCGAACGCGATCCCCGACGAATCGGAGTCAACTACCTGGAGAAACTGGGATCTCCTGTGTTGTATGAGATTCCGAGGCTTCGTTCCGATGGCCTCTCCCATTCCGACTACAATCTGCTAGTGAAAACCATCGGGGAAAAATATGCGAAGAGGATAGTTTCTGCTGAACATCTTATTACGGATTTTTTATCAAGACCCGTTGAGAGTGAAATCCTACTCTACAAAAAGATCAGAGCGGAGATTTCTGCGTCTTTTGATAAACAGTTCAAGAGCATCGCACCCGGGAAAACCAGATTCGGAGACCTCAAGGGAAGGCGTTCCATCGTCGATAAAGACGGAAACCGGAGAGGCCGTGATTATGTGCTCCAGAGAGGCGACCTGGTCTGTTTGGCAGGAGGGAAACAAAGTGGGGGCCATGCGGACCCCGAGTGGAAATACGGAAATTTTTACGAGATCTCCTTCGAATACGGCTACATACTGCGTGAAGGAGAAACTGAACTCCCCCCAAAAATCAAAAGGGCCTGGGCAGATGTTTTGAAAATCCGAAAGATCTTGGAAGACAACATCAAGGTAGGACGAACGGCCGGAGAAACTTTTGAACTGCTCAAGAAAAAGATCGAAGAAGCAGGATACATTTACGTCGATCGACAAATTTTCGAAAAAGACAAAGATCCTGAAATAACACAGGTTCCCCTCGACATGCATGCTGCAGCAGGAATATACGCTCCCAGGATTGGCCCTTTGGGGCCGGACTGGCAGCGTGAGATGAAGCTTCCTCCCAATCATCATTTTTATTTTGAATACTGGGTGTATGTCCCCATGCCGGAGTGGGGTGACGGAAAATACATGTCTATACA
>JASFEP010000143.1:0-10022 GCA_050124775.1 Candidatus Aminicenantota bacterium | reverse complement strand
AAGGAGAATTAAAATGAAGAACCGACGTCTTTTTTGGATTCACTGTCTCTTTCTCTTATTGACCTTGGCTTCGTTCGCATCCATATCGTGCAACGACCAGAGCTTGCATGCCCAACTTGCCAGAGAATATGACCTCTCCCTGAGCGACCGAGAGGGAGATGTGGACTACTTCCGGATGAGAACGATCTACTATCACGGAAACCATCTGGGAATCATGAAGGACAGGGACGAAGTATGGGGGGCCTTTCAGAGAGAAGTCTTAAAAGCGAGCCGGGAGTCTTTTATCGTCAAATGCACCTGGAACAATGTTCGTTTGGGCCACAGTCCTACCCTCAAAGATGAAATCACAGAATGGAATCCCCTTCCCTTCGCCGAAGGATTCACCTATGAAATAGACCTCTGTATACCTGATTTTGTCCTCGCATCCGTCGATCATTCAAAAATTCCCAAGACTCTTGTGGGAATGCGGTTTTGGGTCAAGCTCATGGACGCTCACGCCCAATTCGAACTGCTGCGCACGGAAACGCATGGCCGCATCAGTCAAATCAAAAAAATCGGCGATAGGGTGTCGACTCCTGGGGCACACCAGCAAGGCGGATGGGATTTTCCGCCTTTAGTCACGGATTCCAATTTTGCCAACGGCGATTACGACACGATGTTTACGGGCATCGGTATGATCGACGGAAAAACATGTGCTGTTCTCGAATATATCAATGCAGATTCAAGGCTGAGCAGCAAAATGCAGGTGACGCCAAAAATGTATTTCGACCAGGATGGCACATCGAATTTCTGGGGACACATTTACGTGGATTTGGAGAGCGGGAAATTGATCAAAGGCGACATCTATGAATATGTCCTTGTCCAGATCAAGGGCCCTCTATTCAAGGATGCGATGAGGCTCTTTGAGCGCCGTATAGTAGAGATCGAAAAAATCACTCAAGAACAATTCGAAAACCTGAACTGAGTTTTGAAATAAGAAAGGAGACGGGTCTATTTTTTTAGGACTGGGGACGGTGCTTTATTTATAGGATCTGTTTCCATAGTGGTCCGTTTGGAAAACGGTCTCTAATCTTAAAAAGATAGCACCGTCTCCTTTTCTTTTTTTGGCTTGACAAAACATGGACAATTGTCGATTCTATCCTCATCAAATTCAGTACCATTGGGTGGATTAAAATTATGAAAAAATCAAAAAAACAGATCCATTTTTTTTGTTTCATTATTTTGGCCACACTCCTTATTCTGACCTCCTGTCAAAAGTCAGAAGACACGCCCAAACCAGAAGTTCAGCCCAGCCTTGAAAATATCATTTATGCCGGCGTGCGGTCCTCCAGCTACGGCATCGAGCCTTTTCCCGAACCTCAAGGATGGCAAAAAGCCATGCAAACCATGGCCGGCTACTTCGAGGGATCGACACCCTGCGCCATCTGGATCGTGGGCAAGTTCGAACGAAACAAGGCCTGTCATCTCTTTTTTCCCTCAGACGGCAAGACCTACACGAATATCCAATTCGAAGAAGTGGATACGCACGAAAAATTCCTGACCCATTTTGACGATGTGGGGATCAAAGTTTTCCTTCAAGTCGAACCTGCGAGTGCCGACATGCCCACACTAATCGATCTTGTTCTCAACAGATACAAACATCATCCATGTGTTATCGGATTCGGCGTGGATGTGGAATGGCATAGGGAATCGGAGAATCCTGAATGGGGCGTCGCGGTAACCGATCAGCAAGCTGAGGAGTGGGAGAAAAGAGTCAAAGCGCACAACTCTGAGTACAAGCTCTTCTTGAAGCACTGGGACAGGGACTGGATGCCGGAGAATTACAGGGGTGACATCGTCTTCGTCGACGATAGTCAGATTCTTCCGGACTTTGATGCCATGCTCGATGAATTTGCAGACTACTGGTCGGCCTACTTTTACCCCAATACGGTCTTCTTCCAGATCGGCTACCCTTCGGACAAACCCTGGTGGCAGAAACTGGACAGTCCCCCGTCTGACATCGGCCGAGCCATAGCGGCACGGATCAAACAGGACTGTGGGATCTTCTGGGTCGATTTCACGCTGAGGGATGTTCTGCCCTCAGAATAAATCCACAGCACAGATGAATACCCAAGGAAAATTCTCCCTATTCATTATCGTGTTTCTCTGCGCTCCCCTCTTTTTCTGTTCGGATGGAAGAGACCAAGCCAAAATCAATAAAGAGCCTTTGATCGGAGTCAAAATTTATGAATATGAGGGTAACTTTGAAGAATTGTTCAGCGAATGGGTCCGTTTGAAGATCGATACGGCCTTTGTGAGCGAATCCCTGCTTGCGAACCGGCAATTCAGAGACCTGGCCAAAAAGCACTCGATCACGCTTTTTGTCATCCTTCCCATCTTTTACAACCCGGAAGCGTTAAAAAAGAACCCTGAGTTTTACGCCATCACAGATGAAGGAGAAAGAGCCAAAGAAGAGTGGGTCGAATTCATCTGTCCTACAAGTGTAGAGTACAGTGATCATCGAATCGCAGACATCCAACGAATTGTCAGCGAATTCGATCCGGATGGAATCAGTTTGGACTTTATCCGTCATTTCGTTTTCTGGGAAAAAGTCTATCCGGATAGAACCCTGAACTCCATCCCTAACACCTGTTTCGACTCCCGCTGCATGAACACTTTCGCAAACGAGACAGGTATAGTTATCCCTCCGGAATTGACTGACACACAACAAAAGGCCGATTGGATCAAGACACAAGTCTTGGACGAATGGGTCGAATGGAAATGCTCTGTTATCACCCGAACGGTGCAAGCCATAAAAGAAGCGGCGAAGGCAGTAAAACCCGATCTTTTAATAAACGTTCATGCCGTTCCCTGGAGGGCCGAAGATTTCGAGGGAGCAGTGCGAATCGTCGCCGGACAGGACCTCGGTGCGATCTCTGAACACACAGACATCATTTCTCCGATGTGTTATTCTCATATGGTGAACCGCCCTCCTCCCTGGATCCACTCTATCGTTATAGACATGCACAGCCGGACAAAAAGCCGAATCATCCCCAGCATTCAAGTCAAAGAGGCCTACTTGACCGATATCTTCTCTGTAGGCGAATTCGAGGAGGCCCTCGGGGAAGCTCTCAAACCGCCGTCTGGAGGTGTCATATTCTGGTCCTGGGATGCCCTGGACAAAGATCCTGAAAAGAAGCAAGTGATTAAGAAACTGTTGAAATAACGGGTAAAATGGAGTTTGCCTGTAATCGATAGATAAAAAATCTCCATGGAGGAGGATTGAAACAATGAAAGCGAAAAACCCAAAAAAAATGATTTCTTATGTATGCTTATCTTTATGTTTTCTCCTGGTCCCAACGTCCTGCAAAAAGCCCGCCGAAGCACCAGAATTCGAAATTGCTATCGATGAGGGATGGTTTATACGGTCCTCCGAAGGATTTACCGAAACGGGAGAATCCCTATCGAATCCGGGCTACGACGTGCAAAACTGGTATCCCTCGAGCGCTCCGAGGACAGTTTTGGCAACCTTGATCGAGAACGGCGTTTACACTGATCCCTTTTTTGGAAAAAATCTGGAAAACATCCCGACCGAACAATTTAAACAGCCCTGGTGGTATCGCAAAGAATTCATGCTCGCAGATAAGAAATCCGTTGCCTCTGCCCGTCTCGTTTTCGAAGGGATCAACTACAGCGCCAACATCTGGCTCAACGGGAAAAAAATCGCATCCGCAGACAAAATCTCGGGCGCTTTCCGGATGTTCGATATCGATGTCACGGAGGCAGTCGCGCAGGGGATGAACGCCCTCGCCGTTGAGGTTTTCCCACCGAAACCCGGCGATTTCACTATCGGATTCGTGGATTGGAATCCGCGGCCCCCCGATGAGAATATGGGAATCTGGCGGGAAGTCAAACTGCGAATGAGCGGCCCTGTTTCCATCAACCATCCCTTCGTTCACACTGAATTAAATCCAGAAACACTTACGGAGGCCCGATTGACTGTTTCGGCGGACCTTATCAATCACAGCGATACAAATGTCTCTGGAATACTCCGGGGAGAAATTGAGGATATCTCGTTCAGCCAGCCCTTCAGCCTGGAACCGGGAGAAAAGCGCCCGATCACAATCGAGCCGGATAAACACAGTGCATTGATTCTTCCGAATCCCCGTTTATGGTGGCCGAACAACCTGGGAGAACCAAATCTCTATCGTTTAAAACTCAAAGCGATCGTGAACGACCGGGAATCAGATGAACAATCCACACGATTCGGTATCCGGAGTGTGTCCGACTACATCAACGAAGAGGGCCACCGTGGCTATAAGATCAACGGGGAAAAAGTGCTCATACGCGGCGGCGGCTGGGTGGACGACCTCTTCCTGGTCGAGGAGCCAAGAAAGATCGAAGCCCAATTCGAATACGCCAAACACATGAACCTGAATGCCATCCGGCTGGAAGGATTCTGGGGAAGCAGCCAGACTCTTTACGACATGGCCGATCTGTACGGTATCCTTTTGATGCCTGGCTGGAGCTGTCACTGGGAATGGGAGGGATATCTGGGAAAACCTGTGGATGAATTCGGCGGGATAAAAACGCCTGAAGAGATGGAGTTGATCTCCCGCTCTCTTCGGGATCAGGTGCTCTGGCTGCGGAACCATCCCAGCATCTTCGTCTGGGTATTGGGAAGCGACATGCTGCCCCGGCCGGAACTCGAAAAGAAATACAAAATCCTCTTGGATGATATTGATCCTACACGCCCAACTCTCTCGGCTTGTGGATACTCAGTCAGCGAGGTCAGCGGGCCGACCGCAGTCAAGATGAACGGTCCCTACGATTATGTAACCCCGAATTACTGGTACGTGGATAAAAAACACGGCGGAGCCTACGGATTCAACACCGAGACCGGACCGGGTCCACAGCCTCCTCCCCTTGAAAGCCTCAAGAAAATGATCCCGAAGGACCACCTGTGGCCCATCGATGACGTCTGGGATTTTCACTGCGGCAGGAATGAATTCAATACACTCGAACGGTATCTCAATGCGCTCCATCACCGTTACTGGGAGCCCGGATCTGTCGAAGAATTCGCCCGTTTGGCTCAAGCCGCCAATTACGAGGCCATTCGCGCCATGTTCGAAGCCTTTAGTGTGAACAAACACAACACCACCGGGCTCATCCAATGGATGTATAATTCCGCATGGCCGGAGATGTACTGGCAGCTTTTCGACTACTACCTCATGCCGAACGGAGCATTCTATGGAACAAAAACAGGTTCAGAACCTCTCAACATCGTCTACAATTATGGAGATAAGGACATATATATCGTGAATGACACACTCCGCGCACAGGAAGGGCTGAAAGCGGAAGTCCGCGTTTTAAATATCGATGGACATGTTCTCTTTGCAAAGGATACCCCGGTCGAAATCGCAAAAAACGTTTCGATAAAGATCCTCGAAATGCCCCCGATCAAGGGCTTGAGCACCGCTTATTTTATCGACCTAAAACTAAAGGATCCCTCGGGAAATATCCTCTCCCGAAACTTTTACTGGCTATCCACGCAGGAAGACATTCTGGATGAAAAAAACACGCTGTGGTTTGTCACCCCGAACAAGTCCTTCGCCGATTTTTCAAAGCTCAAAGATCTTCCCCCTGTCCAAATCGAAGCGAAACATCAGTTCATTGATAGAGGAGTAGAACAGGAGATTCACGTCGAACTGGAAAACCCATCGGATGCCATCGCTTTTTTCATCGAGCTCAATGTCTACGGCAAAGAGAGCGGCCACTCTGTGCTTCCCATATTTTGGGACGACAATTACATTTCGCTCTTGCCCGGGGAAATCAGAGAGATCCGCGCCCGTTTCACCAAAGAGGATCTGCACGGAGAATCGCCAGCATTTCGCTTTAACGGATGGAATGTCCCTGGCGATTGAATAAGTCCCCACTTCAAGGACATTTTATGGAGCAAAAATAGAGAGTTTATTACCTAAAAAACCACATAAAGGAGATCGAGTGCCGTGAAGAGAAATTATTTTATCGTGGGTTTAATCCTTCTCATATTTTTTGTCATATCCTTCTTGACGAACATCCTTGGTCCTCTGATCCCGGATATCATCGATAGTTTCAGCTTGAGTCTGACTCTTGCAGGTCTTCTCCCCTTTTCCTTCTTTATAGCCTATGGAGTAATGTCCATCCCAGCTGGATTCCTGGTGGACAAATACAAGGAGAAAAAAGTCATTTTTGCAGCCTTCGTTGTCGCCTTTATCGGCGCGCTATTTTTCGCGACCACTTCGAACTTTCCCGCGGCGATGGCCTCCCTGTTTCTGATCGGCCTCGGAATGGCCATGCTGCAGGTGGCCATCAATCCTCTCTTGCGTGTGGCAGGCGGAGAAGAACATTTCGCCTTCAATTCCGTTCTCGCTCAGCTCATCTTCGGGTTGGCCTCATTCATCAGCCCTCAGGTCTTCACCTATCTGGTAACAAACCTTAAGGACTACTCGGGTGGAGGAAATATCATCATCAGGACTCTGGCCAAAGTGGTTCCAGCAGATCTGCCCTGGATTTCGCTCTACTGGGTATTCACTGTTGTCACTTTGCTCATGATCTTGATCATTGCCTCGATCCGGTTTCCCAAAGTCGAGCTTAAGGAAGATGAGCGGGCTGGGGCCAGAGAGAGTTATGCCGAGCTTTTCAAGAACAAATTCGTTATCCTCTACTTCTTCGGGATCTTTGCCTATGTAGGATCCGAACAAGGTGTGGCGAACTGGATCTCAAAATTTTTAGCCACCTATCACGGATATGATCCACAAACTGTAGGGGCCGATACAGTCTCCTATTTTTGGGGGCTTTTGACCGCGGGGTGTCTGCTCGGACTTCTTATGCTGAAGATATTCGACAGCCGAAAAGTCCTTATATGGTTTACCTGCGCCTCACTCCTCAGCCTGACTGTAGCCCTTTTCGGACCAGCCAAAGCCGCTCTTGTCGGCTTCCCCTTGGTGGGCTTTTTTGCCTCAGTGATGTGGTCTGTGATCTTTTCACTGGCTCTCAATTCGGTGGAGACACACCACGGATCATTTTCGGGTATCCTGTGTACCGGCATTATCGGCGGGGCCCTCGTTCCGCTGATCATCGGATGGCTGGGAGATATGTTCGGCCTTCGTTTAGGGATGACATTCTTATACCTGACCTTGGGCTTTATCCTGAGCATCGGCTTCTGGTCCAAGCCTCTGATCACCAACGTGACCTTTCGTGATAAAAAGAAATCACAAACATCTAGATCCTGAATTAGTTTATATGACGTATGAACATCATCGGAATAACAAGGAGATTGAGTCATGGCTCATGAAACCATAATCGGCATCGATCTCGGAGGAACAAAAGTCAGCATCGGGAAAGTCCAAGAGAATCGGATTGTCCAGCACACATCCACCCAAATAACCACTCAAGGTGAGCAGGATCAGATCTTGAGTGAGATCATATCCGCCGTTGAAAATGTGTTCGATCAGAGTGTCGCAGGGATCGGAATAGGGGTTCCCAGCGTCATAGATGTGGAAAGGGGGATCGTTTACAATGTGCAGAACATTCCCTCATGGAAAGAGGTTCCGCTCAAAGATATTCTAGAAAAGCGTTTCCAAAGGCCCACCTGCGTCAATAACGATGCCAACTGTTTTGCCGTGGGAGAAAAACATTTCGGTAAAGCAAAGTCATTCAAAAATTTAGTGGGCGTTACCCTCGGCACGGGTTTAGGCGCGGGGATCATCATCGACAACAAGCTCTATTCGGGGCCCAACTGCGGGGCTGGAGAATTCGGCTCCATATCTTATAAGGACCAGATCATCGAATATTACTGTAGCGGCCAGTTTTTTATAGAAGAATTTGGGATTCAAGGATATCAGGTCTATGAGAACGCAAAAAAGGGCGAAAGCACGGCTTTGGAGATCTTTGAAGAATACGGCACTCATCTTGGTGAAGCCATAAAAACAATAATGTTCGCTGTAGACCCGGAAGCGATCATCCTGGGAGGCTCGGTCTGCAAATCCTATCCCTACTTTCAAAACACGATGAGGAAAAAAATTCAGACATTCCCCTATAAAAAAACTATCGACCGCCTCGTTATCGAAAGATCTGAGGAGCCACACATCGCACTACTGGGGGCTGCAGCGCTGTATTATGATTCCCTTCTAGCTCGAGAGGCTTAGATGAAAATTTTTTGACATTCAAACAGGGGGTGATTCAAACATGAAGAGCTTACATATTTTTTATTTGGCAGTCCTGCTGGGAATCTCGGGTTTGGGTCATTTAGCCGCCTACGATGATGCGGCAGCCAATGGCCTGCGCCAGGGCAAAAATTTTATTCAGACCGCTGTCTACAGTGAGGAAGAAGACCAGGAGCTTCTCAACCTCTTCGAAGGCTTGCGTGTGGCCGATGTCTCTGACGGGATGGATAAAACCGGACTTTTTGGAATAGGTCTGGTAGACCCTCAAATATCTCCCTTATGGAAAGACTGCGAGCACTTCAGTCACCGGATCGTGGGGATCGCCGTGACCGCAAGATATGTCGCTACACAAAGACCTCCCGCTGGTCAAATGGAACCTTCCGAGTTCGACGAATGGGAAGGCCGGTTCTACACCGAACACTCCTCCGAACCCTTTGTCGATATCCTGCGCAAGGGATCCGTTCTTGTGATCGACGATGCCGATGATGCGGATGTGGGGAGTATCGGTTCCTACAACATCATGGATTGGGCGTCCCGGGGCTGCGTGGGCGTTATCACCGATGCTTCGGCTCGCGATACCGATGAAATCATCGCCGTAAAAATACCCCTCTATATGTGCAGGGTCGGCAGAGGAATCCGGCCCGGGAGAAATGAGATAGAATCCGTCAACCGCCCTGTGGAGATCGGTGGTGCTCTGGTTAAACCAGGAGACGTTATCGTCGCGGATGGGGATGGCGTTATCGTCGTCCCGAGAGACCATGCCCTAAAGGTCGCTATCTATGCCCGCGAAATCATGGAGCGAGACAAGGAAGGACGTAGAGACCTTTTTAAAAAGCTGGGGCTCCCGACAGATGAATCGGTGAAGAGGTGATATTCAATCCCGATTCCCTATAATTACCACATAATAAGTCAATTTCCAAATGGCAGTCGTTGTTGGGAAAAAGGAGGTATTAAGCTATGAGAAATCCAAAAATCTTTTGCGTTGTTTTTATTATGATCTTGATCACGATGTATTGTTCGCAGGACATGTTGAATGTAGGATCTTCAAAAGAAATAACTTCGTATCTAAAGCAGGAATTTGACCTCGATGGAGAACGTTCTCCTGACATACGCTACTATCTCATGGAAACAAGGATCGTTAAGTATGAATTGGATGGAAAACGTACGGGTGTCGATACTTACAGGCTTAGGCTTGAATACGTCCCTGCCAGCATATCTGGAAAGGGCCAAGATGAATACATTTGCAGGCAGTTCACGGTGCAACAAGGAACAGAAACTGAAGTTTCTATTCCGGCCCTCGTCGGATGGTCATATGTTTTTAGAAGGGACTACGATGATGAAGGCAGGGTTTTTGGGATCGATCATGACAGATTCGAAAATCTCGAAACCAGCAAGGGAGAAGCGCTTATGCCGGATATGGCCTACTTTGTCTATAATACATTTATCGACTTTCATGCTTTTTGCAATTCATTCGCTGAACGAACTGAGGAAGGGAAAGGCATTCAGGATCTGAAAAAAATCGGCGATAAAATCGTCCATGCAGCCTCTTTTACCGAGCCGCCGGTGAGCCTTGGGAGCAATGTAGCAGAAGGTTCCACATTCAAAAACGGCGAGGTCACTCTCGAATTTAAAGGAATCAGTCTCGTGGATGACATTCTCTGCAGCTTGGTTGCCTTTGATTCTGGAGAGAGTTCCTTTGCCATGATTATGCAGCCCTCACCGGAAATGGAGATCAAGACTGTGGGTAGCTCGCACTATAAAGGCGATATTTTCATCGACATCGAATCGAATTGGGTGCAGAAAGTCGTGATGGACGAGATCGTTGTGAGCGAAACG
>JASFEP010000142.1:0-10040 GCA_050124775.1 Candidatus Aminicenantota bacterium | reverse complement strand
CCATATCTATGCTGAAAAGGTCAATCTCATCCATAGGAAGGATAGCATTTCTCCTCCACACAATTGGATCACTCAGAATATCTTCTATCTCGATTTGGGAATGCTTCCCAAGGTCAATAAGGGAGAGGACGTATCCGTTCAGATCTTTTTCTCACCAGATTTCTGATTCCGAAAAGAAGCCTTTGGGCCTGGCGAGGAGGAAGCAGGATTGTCACTTTTATCTTAAAGAGCAATGACGATACAAGCCTGACACGCATCAGCAGCGTCGGATCGTTTCGGATGGCCCGCCAAAGAAATTTGAGGGCCAAAAAGCCTTTTCTTCTTCCGGGCGGCCCATCGAGTGCTTTGTGGGTGAGATACTCATAAACCCAGGCATAACTTTTTTTCTTCAGGTGTTTTAACGATCGAGGCGTACGACTGAAAGCCTTTTCGATAGCGTTGAGGCCGGCGGCTTCATGATTGGCAATATCCGAGGAACTCGAAGTTGTTGAGCGCCGGTACAGAATCTGAGGAATCTGCACGACCACAAAATGGTGGCGTTCGGCCAGCCGCAAACCCATGTCCCAATCCTCGAAACCATCTATAGAGCTATCGAAGCCGCCCACGTCATCCAATGCTTCTCTTCGGACCATGAAATTGGAGCCGGATTCGATAAAATTGAGGGTAAGGAGCTTATCATAAACATCGCCATCGGCTGTTGTGTGTAATCCAGGATGCAAAAAATCGCCGGATTCGTCGATAAAATCTGTCCAACTGTAGGCGACGGCCGCCTGCGGATTTTGTTCGAGAGCTTTCAACTGGGCCTCTAATTTATCCGGAGTCCAGAGATCATCGGCATCCAGAAAGGCAATAAAATCGCCATGGGCGTGAGCTATTCCGTAATTCCGACTGGCTGAAACCCCTGCATGAGATCGAGCAAATATTTTCAGCCTCGGATCTTGGATAGCGTTAAGGATATCGATGGTAGTGTCTTGTGAGCCGTCATCGACGACGAGCAATTCAAAATCGGAAAAGGTTTGATTTAAAACGGAATCTACGGTCTCGTGTATGGTTCTTTCGTTATTGTAAACGGGAATCACGACCGAGATTCGGGGCATTTTAGTTTCCTGCTCTCTCAAGAGCCTCCTTGGCGATGATGGTTACAAGGTAGAACTGCATGCATAAGTTATCGAGGCGACATTTGCGAAATGCGCTTGATTCGGACCTGTGTAGCTGGGATTAAATATAACATCCCATTATTAGGTGGTCAATCTCTAGGGAATAAATGAATTGAGTCTTGCCCGAAAAGCGAGGTTGGGGTAAATTTATAGGGCGAAACGAATGGAGGAGTAAAACAAGTGGAGGGTGATTGGCCTTTTGTTTCGATCATTGTCCCTGTTTATAACGGCGGACTTACGATCGACGCACTCTTAACATCGTTGACCGCACTGGATTACCCAGACGGCCGCTTCGAGATCATCGTTGTCGACAATAAATCTACGGATGACAGTCGAAAGCGAATAAAAAAACATCCTGTCACTCTTGTAGAGGAAACACAAATTCAAAGCTCCTATGCCGCACGCAATCGAGGAATCGATGTGGCGAAAGGAGAAATTCTCGCCTTTACCGATGCCGATTGCGTTGCCGATCCTGGCTGGTTAATTAAACTTTTGGCCCGCAGCAAGGATCCCCGTTGGGGAGGAGCCGCAGGCAGGATAGAAGCATATCCATCGGATAATTTAGTCGCACGTTATTGCAGACAATCCGGATTGCTGGATGTGTCGCGGCAGCACAGTTATTTCTTTCAGGATGGAAGCGGCGAGCGCCTGTATCGTCTGGTGGCGGCTTTAGATCCGCGTCGAGACATATCTCTGCCTTTCAATTTGGTGAATGCTCATACGGGCAATGTGGCATACCGGCGCCAAGTACTGGAGCAGATTGGATGCTTTGACGCGCAGATGTCCACCGGTGGGGATTTCGACCTGGGTTGGCGTGTGCAAACCCAAACAGATTTCGAGGTCCTGATCGAGCCTGATGCGATCGTTTATCATCAACATCGGGAGGACCTCGCCAGCTTCGCATCGATGATTCGGCGATACGGCAACGCGTACTCCGCGCTCGCTCTTAAGTACAGCACTGAACCTAAAACGACTGCACGACAATTGTGGATTTTTGGTTCCCTTGTAACAATCCTGACCGTACCGTCACACCTTTTGAAAATGTTAACCCTCCCATTCAAAGCGATCGCCAAGCGTACAGATTCACTCTTCTGGGGGACACCGGTGCTGAGCCTCATCGCTTCGGTCGCTTACAATATCGGCAAAGCCGAAGAAGGCTGGCGAGAGCTTCATAAGAAGTAATATCGAAACTCGGTTTTTCAGTCAGATTTTGTATATAATATAAAAAGTAGCTTGCAAGAAATGGGGACAGGCTACTTTTTACAGGGGTAATTAAAAAAGTAGCCTGTCCCCTTTTTGGGGGACGGACACTAGGGCTGATCTATATCAGTAAGTCTGAATATGAGCGGAGAATCAAAACAATCTATTTTGCGCATAAAATCCTTCCTCTCGAAATACGCATTCCTGTTAATCCTCCTCTTCGCCGCGATCATCAGACTCATCGGTGTCGACTACGGGCTTCCCTATCTTTACTTCCCCGATGAACATCATTTTACGTATCCGGCCTTCCGGATCCTCACAGACGGAGATCTCAACCCTCACTGGTTCGGACATCCCGGCTCTATCGTGATTTACGTCCTGGCTGTCCTCTAGATCGCTGTCATCGGAATCCACATGCTCCTCGGCGCTCTCTCGGGAAATCCAACCACCTTCTCCGAGATCCAGCAAACAATTTCCGACATCCCTCAATCCGACCCAACCATGTTCTATCTCTCCGGTAGGATCATGATAATCGTTTTCTCGCTCATCACGATTTATGCTCTCTACATCCTGGGGAAAAAACACCTCAACCGGACGATCGGTCTTCTCGCTTCCTTTTTGCTCGCCATTTCCCCCCTCTTTATCGATTTCAGCCGCCGGATACGGACAGACATTTCATCGGCTATGCTGATCACGCTGTCCCTCCTCTTCCTGATGAATTTTATCGAAGACAACCGCCGCACCAAATGGCTGGTCTTATCTTCGCTTTTCGCAGGTTTTTCCATTGCGTCGAAATATACATCTGCAATTGTCGTATGCCCGATCTTAGTTTATTGTGTTTTCAGTGATATAGAGGTAAACAAAGGTTTATCCTTTCGCCGCTATATCTTCGGTTTTTTCAGACAAAAAACAAATCTTAGCCGGGCTATGTTATGGATCTTTATAGGCTTTTTTATATTTGCACCATTCGTGATATTGGATTTCCCTTCTGCATTCCAAGACATATCTCAAGAATTGAAAACGGATTATACCTACGCCATGGGCCAACCTGGACTCGATAACTACAACTGGTACATCACAAAGGTGTTGAACACCCAACTCTCGAGATCGGTCTATATTTATGTCGTTTTGCTGGGGTTAATTTCCGTTCTGACAAATAAACACCGAGAGAAGAAATTATGGTTTCTTTTCCTCTTTCCCGTGCTTTACTTCGTTTTAACTGGGTATGGAGGCCTCAGATGGAGCCGATGGATGGTCCCGATTCTGCCCTTCACGTCGCTGCTTTTCAGCATCGGGATATACGCCTTCTATAAAGGGATCACCCAATCTTCCGGGGAAAAAGCAAAGCCTGTGTGGATCATTGCGATAATCGTCTTTCTAGGAGTTCTATCCTATCCCACAATCGTTAATGATTTCGAGCAGGCCAAGGTACTAACGCGAAACGATCGCAGAACCCTTGCCAAGGAATGGATCGAGGATAATCTACCGGAAGGATCGACGATTGCATACGAGGCCAATGGACCTCCTCTCCATATCAGGCCGAAAAAAAAGTTCGAGCTGATCAACAAGAGCTGGCAGAGAGTTGTCTCCCGCCCTTATGTTTTTTATGAGCGGAGAGGCGTCGATTATATAGTGATCAACCGCTTTTACAAGCGGAAAATCCTCGAAAGCGCCGAAAAATATTCTTTAGAGGCATCCAGGTATAAGAAGATCGAAGAACGGGCGCAACTCATCCGGGTATTCGATGAGAAAAACCATCCCGGTGGTGTGCATGAATTGTATAAGCTAAAGAAAAGAGGCGGGGAGACTTTTCAGTAAAAACTATCTTTATGGATGCGGTCGCCAGCCTTATAAGTCCGACTTCCAGTAATGCTGTTGAAATTTTTTGTAGTAGCCGAAGGTCGATTCGATTCCTTGTGCAAGCCCCGTCTTCGGCGAATAATTCAACATTCTTTTTATCTTGGTGATATCCGTCACATAATCGCCGGTCTCCACATTGATGTATTCATCGGGCCATGGGACGAAGTCGATCTTTCCGGATTTAACGGTATCGATAATCATACGGGCCATATCTTTAAATCTCGTTCCGGTGCCGCTTCCGACGTTGAAGACCTCGCCATCTGCCTCGGGGGATGCGGCAGCGAGGAGAAAAGCATCGGCCAGATCATCCACATAGATGTAATCCCGGATCTGGTCCCCGCTGCCGAATATCGTTAGGGGGCGATCCTCCATGGCTAACCTCAAGAACCAGTTGATCATGCAGTATTTGCTATGGTTCATCTGACTGCGCGGTCCATAGGGATTGGCGATCCGGAAGCAGACCACCGGAATGTCGTGGATGCGATTGTAATAAAGATACAAGTTCTCTGCGGCCATTTTATTGAGAGCGTAGGGAGTTTTGGGTTTGAGAGGATGATCCTCGGCGACGGGCAATTTTTCGATCTTTCCGAATTCGAGGCGAGAGCCTGCATGGAGGACTTTTGCATGGGGTGAGTGGCCTCGGACAGCTTCGAGAACGTTGAGATGACCGATGTAATTGATATCGGCATCCAGGAAGGGATTTTGGAGGCTGTCGTTGTGGCTGACCTGGCCGGCGAGGTTAAAAACGATATCCATGCCCTTAACATGGGATCGTATGGATTTTTTATCACGGATGTCGGCGATCTCGATGGTAAGTTTATCCTTTATGGTCTCGACATTGAAGCGGTTTGCCCCATAAGGTTCGATGCAGGCATCGAGGAGGGTGACTTTGGCCCCGAGGGGCACGAGTTTATGGGCTATGGTGCTGCCGATCATGCCCAGGCCGCCGGTGATCAACACATTTGCGTCTTTTAATTTTGTGAGGCGTTGCGGATCCATAATCTATCTATCTATTTATTTATCAATCTATTTATCTATCTATTTATCTTTTTCTTTCTTTCATTCTTTCTGTGGCTGTCGATTAATTTTCGTGATGGCTCATTCCCATTTGTGGTCATTCGGCCGGAGGGGATTTCTTTCGGCTCTGTCTTGGGGGACTCCATGATTTTATTTTCGGTCGAAGTTGACCTCTTCGCGGATGATGTAGAGGGGACGTTTTTTCGCCTCGTCATAGACCCTTGCGATGTATTCGCCGATGATCCCGAGGGAGACCAGTATCATGCCCCCGAGAAATGCGGTCAATACAAAAAGAGAGGCAAAGCCGGGGACGTGGTCGATATAGCCGAAGAGTTTTTTAAATACGATAAAGATCCCGTAAACGAAGCTGAGGAAAGCGGCGGCGACACCCAAAAGTGTCGCGATTCTAAGGGGCAGATAAGAAAAAGAGAAAAGGGCATCGAGAGCGAACCTCACGTATTTTTTGAACGTGTACTGGGATTTGCCGGCACGGCGTGGATCCCTTTCATATTCGAGGCCGACCTGTTTGAATCCCACGCTGCTCCTTATGCCCCGCAAAAACTTGTTCGATTCCGGAAAGAGGTTTATGGCATCGACGATTTTCCGTCTCATCACGCAAAAATCACCGGCATCGATCTGGATTTGATCATGAGAGAGGGCGCCCAGGAGCCGGTAAAAAAAATGATAGGATAGGCGTTTGAGCAAGGATTCCTTTCTCCGTTTTCTGACGCCGTAAACGACGTCGTAGCCTTCTGCGATCTTGTCGATGAATGCGGGGAGGATTTCCGGGGGGTCCTGGAGGTCGTCGTCCATTACGGCGATGAGGTCGCCTTGGGCGCGCGGAAGACCGGCGGAAATAGCCGCCTGATGTCCGAAGTTCCTCGAAAAATCGATCAGCCGGACGCAATCGTCTTTTCGGCAGATCTCTTTAAGGACCTGGGTGGAATTGTCTTCGCTCCCGTCATTCACGAATATGATCTCATGAGAGGGATAGTTCTTCTCTAAGACATCAGTGAGTCTGCGGTACAACTCGTTCTGAATATCTGCAGAATTATAGACCGGGATTACGACACTGACCTTCATGCTATGCCGGAAAAACAATAACAGGTTCCGGACAAATCGTCAATCCGCGTGGGCAAGAAATGGGGACATAAAAAAGGGGACAGGCTACTTTTCCAGGGGAAATAAAAAAGTAGCCTGTCCCCTTTATAACTAATTCACTTGGACTTTTACCATATCTAAATAGATCATCTCCCAGGTGATCGCCCCATCCATATTTGTATCGACACCAAAATAGAACGTATAGTTCCCGACAGGCAATCCCGGCATATCCAAAACTTCTCTCTCGGGAATATCGACAAGCGTTCTCTGCAAAGGAATCACCCCACCAGGAAGCCAACCCAGATCTTTGTCGTAATGGTACCATCCAAGCGGTGTTTTTGCGGCCAATCCCCAATCGGCATCGTAGCCGATCAGAGGGCCTGGACGCAATTCCACAGTCACCACCAGGATATCTCCGGTATTGATCATGATAGGCCCATCGGAGCCATTGGCTTTTATATCCAACTTGAGATCGCCTGGCAATTTGGATACGAAAGCGTCATCCCCTCCCGCCAAACTTCCCTGAATGGGATCCTGCGTGGAAAAATCAAGGGAGTCGGTCCTCCCTGTCACATAAACATCGCGTTCTGAATCCAAGGCAATGTGGTAGCCCCATTCTTCGTCCGAACCCACCAGATATTTCTTGTAAACTCTGGCATCGCCATTTGAATTGATCTTGGCGATGAAGGTGTCCGCACTCTCTCCCGGATAGGGATCGAGAGGATAATCAGATGCCACAACATAGGCCGCCCCTTCCCCATCCACCGCAATCCCTTGTCCGCTCACTTTATACCAAGATCCACTCCCCCACTGGTAGAGATAATCGATGGAGCCTCCCGATGGGGGCAGCTTAACGACGAATGCATCTGTCGGGTGCCCCCAGGGTAGATCTGCTGTTGTGGTGTATCCGGTCACATAGATCGCATCGTCTTCATCTATGGCAATAGCAGTTCCTCCATCGGAATCCCAATCCCCAAGACAAGAGGAAAAGATAAGGGCGCTTCCCGATGAGTCGAGCTTCGTGATAAATATGTCGTCGTATTTATAGTCCACGATAGGATTTAGGGTCGGAAAATCGTCCGAATTCGTGTATCCGGTCACACACGCCTCATTCTGTGAATCGACGGCAATCCCCATGCCATCCTCCCAATATTCACCTCCGAGGAATGTGGAATAGACGAGTACCATACCCGAAGGGTCGATCTTGATGACAAAAACGTCATATCGTCCGGCATGGGTCGCTTGAAAAGCATTCAGCGTGGGAAAATCGGAGGATGCGGTGGTGCCCGTTATGTATGCTGCGCCCTCCGAATCGATGGCGATGTCCGCAGCATAATCACTATCCGTTCCTCCAAGATAGGTCGAGTAAACGAGGTCTGCTCCGGTTGGGCTTAACTTCGCGATGAAGGCATCCCCATAACTCCCTCCATTGTAAGTGCCGTATATGGGATTGTGTGTGGGGAAGTTTGAGGATTCGGTTTTCCCTGTGATGTAAGCAGCACCTGTGGAATCGACCGTAATGGATCTGCCCCCGTCGTCCTCGGACCCACCCAGGTATGTGGAATAGATGAGGGCTGTGCCTGTGGGATCGATCTTTGTGATGAAGACATCGTACGCGCCTGCGTTTGCGGCCTGGTAGGGGCTCTGGGAGGGGAAATCGGTGGATTGCGTCGATCCGGTGATGTAAGCAGCGCCCGAGTGATCGACCGCGATACCATCTCCTCTGTCGTTGGCCGATCCCCCGAGATAGGTCGAATAGGTCATGACCAATGGATCGATGACGAGATCGTAGGCTTTGTTGTAGGGTGCGACCTCGAAAGTATATGTGTTATCAGCAATTTTTCGGAAGGAGGCGTCGATTTTGATCTTTTTCCCATCGATGACTTGATAGCAGTTCGGCTTTTGATGAGTGAATTCGGAAATGGCAGTTGATTCCTGGCTACTATCAGTTTTGCTGGATTTTGAAATATCCACTGATTTTATTTTGACCCTTAGGTTCCCGTTTTTATCAATTTCGGTTTTTTGGGCATCTCTGTAGGCAAAGCGGATATCCGAAACGTCCCCTCCGGGCCGAACCACAAAATCATATTCGATCTGCTTTTCCACGCCGTAGATCTTGAGGTCGACGTTTGAGTAAAGGCCGCGGTAGAGAACGCCTTTGGAAGCCCGGAGGCCTGTCCGCCAATCGGATCTGTCCTTCCCCGTAAAATAATTCACTCTGTGACCGGTGATTTCGATGGGGATTAATTCGGTATCTGGCTCCGCATCGCAAAAATGCATCCTTGAGATATCCCTGCTGTAAGAGTAGTCTTGGGGCTCGCATCTTAGAGAGTGATGCGGAACTAAATTCTTGCCAATCTCCTTTTCCTCCCTATGAAGTCGGTCGAAGATCAAGCCGTCCTTCGTCATCCAGAGTGTATAGTGTGAGGTCTTTGCATAGAACAGCGCCTCCTCATCGACTTGCCCCTCGTTCGGGACAAAGTACAGAGGCAACTGCCCGTAGTTCGTTGCGGCAACAAACGATTCCTCACTTATCGATACCCGTAAAGAACAAAGACCCACCAAAACCGAAAGAATAGAAATTTTCACCACTGATTTGATCATTTCACTCCCCTCTATTGCATATTTACGGCAGTATTATATGGAGAACGGATGATTAATACAATCTGTTTAGAGAGAGGGAATAAAAAGGGGACAGGCTGCTTTTTTAATTACCCCTGTAAAAAGTAGCCTGTCCCCTTTTAATTCTAAAATTCCTCTTCGTAGCGGTACATGTGATTGACGAGGGCTCTGTTTTGATCGGGGGTGGACTCAATAAATTCGATCCCGATCTCATAAAGATCTTCATCATGAGATTTGATCCATTTGACCTTGCCCTTGAGATGAAGCGGTTCTTTGAGCTCTTCGAGGGAGAGCTCGATTTTCAAAAAAGTGTCAATGGGAAAGAACGTATCGGATATCACTTTTATTCCCTTGAGCGATATATCCTCGGTGAGTGAAAAACTGATCTTTTTTGTGGGAGCGCTCTCGGCATCATCTTTATCGGCGGGAGCCGTCTCGATGGTCACCCGATTGCCCTCTTTTTTACGTGCCTCTCTTCGCCGTTCTTTCGTCATTCCAGTCGCCTCTATGAAATACCGTAGTGAACGTACCTTGGCCATGATCATTGTAACATATTGATTGCTTGAGAAAAAGGGGCGACCGGGGAAAATTTAGGGCAAAATATCGGATTGCACAGCTGTTTTTGTCCCCTCGACATCGGAATTTTGTGTTGCGATTTTACCCGAGCTCGCTTTGTCGTCTTTGCTTTTGGTGATGTTTGCACTTTTTCCTGAAACCGTATTTTTTTTCGCTCCCGCCCCCGATTTAGCTCCTGGTCCTGCATCTTTTCTCTTGTTCCGGATGGCTTTGATGAGGCCGCCTACCATGGCGGTGATGCGGTTGATCTTGTCCTCAAAATCGAGGTAATCCCCTTCGGCCAGATATCCGATATCCCGGGATATGACAAGCTGCGTCCTCAAAAGGGCTGCCATCGATTTGGCCTTGTTCAAGTAGCGGACAAATTCACTCGCCCCTCCCCTCTCCCGTCCTCCGGCGATAAGCGACGCCACAGACATAGCCGACTGCCTCAACTCGTTCAAGAGGCCGTAATCGTCGCTGAAACGTCCATCCTCCTGCAGCCTGTAGATATCCACGGCGAGGTCC